>QNFC01000005.1 GCA_003645395.1 Gammaproteobacteria bacterium | reverse complement strand
ATACCCCTACGTTGAATTCCAACTTATCCGGTGGCGCGTAATAAACTTGCCGACAACTTTTTTGGCAGTAAAGGATTAGAAGATTGGAAAAATCGATTTGGCGTCAGCGCGGATTCACTCCCTTTATCACCATTGCATTCGTCAATGCATTCACCGATCTCGGTCACAAAATCATTATTCAAAATGCGCTGTTCAAAATGCTCGACGGCAGTGAGCTGCGCATTTTCACAGCCATTATTCAGGCAATGATTCTGCTGCCGTTCATCATGACCTTTACCCCCGCCGGCTACTTTGCTGATCGCTTTGCCAAAAACCGCATCGTGCAGGTCTGCGCAACACTGACTATTCCGATCACCCTGGCGATTATCTGGTGCTATCAGCATGGGGCGTTCTGGCCGGCATTCGGGCTGACATTCATCCTCGCGCTGCAGAGCGCTTTTTATTCACCGGCCAAATACGGATACATCCGTGAGCTGGTCGGCCGCACCCGGTTAGCCCCCGCCAATGCGGCAATGCAGGCTGCAGTACTGTCTGCCATTTTGGCTGGTACTATCGCTTACAGTTTTCTGTTTGAGTCGCAGCTGAGCGCTAACTACCACTCTCTCGGTGAGATTCTGCAGCAGGTACAGGTCGCCGGCTGGTTGCTGTTTGCTGGCGCCGTAATCGAAACCCTGTTAGCTCTGCGACTACCGGCACGGCCAGCGGTACCGCAACCGCCGTTTAATTTTTTCTATTACCTCTCTACTGGCTACCTGCGCGATAACCTGAAACGGGTTTTTCACTCCCGCGGTATCTGGCTGAGTATCGTCGGACTGTCGGTTTTCTTCGCGGTGAATCAGGTGATTCTGGCCACCTTTGGTGCGCATTTGAAAGAAGTGGTCGGCGAAACCGATACTCGCATCGCTAATGGCCTGATGGCACTAGCCGGAATCGGCATTGTCACCGGAGCGCTGTTGGCCGGGCGCTGGTCACGCAACTACATTGAAACTGGCATGATCCCCGCCGGTGCGTTGGGCATGTTTATCGGCATGCTGTTACTGCCCGGAATCCACCAGGTCAGTGTAATCGCCGTGCTGTTCCTGTTTTATGGTTTCTGTGCCGGGCTGTTTATCGTGCCACTGAATGCATTGATTCAGTTCTATGCCAAAGAAGGTGAATCCGGCGTAGTGCTGGCGAGCAACAATTTTATTCAAAATATCGCCATGCTAGTTTTTCTGGCACTGTCGATCGTCGTCGCCCAGGCCGGCATTTCAACCTACTGGACTCTGTACGCCCTGGCGGCAGTGGCATTGATTGGATTCGTCTACGCCCTGCTACAACTACCGCAATCTTTCGTGCGGTATTTGGTGCGCGGCCTGCTGGCACCGCGCTATCGTCTGCAGGTGGTCAATATGGACCATATACCCCGCGAAAGTGGCGTGCTGTTGTTGGGCAACCACGTTAGCTGGATCGACTGGGCCATTTTACAGATGGCCTCGCCGCGACCAATCCGTTTTGTGATGGCCCACACCTATCATAAAAAGTGGTACCTGCGCTGGTTTCTTGACTTGTTTGGGGTCATCCCAATCGCCCCCGGCGCAAGTAAGGAATCGTTGAAGAAAGTTCACCAGGCATTGATCAACCACGAGGTGGTCGCGATTTTCCCGGAGGGCCATATCAGCCGTAACGGTCACCTCAGCACTTTTCGATCCGGCTTTGAGCGCGCCGCCACCGGCACAGGCGCCGCCATTTTGCCATTTTATCTTCACGGACTCTGGGGCAGTCCACTCTCCTATGCCAATAACGCTTATCAAAAGCAGTCGCAGGGCCGGCGATTCAGTCGAGTGATTACAGTCGCGTTTGGCCAGCCCCTCAATTGCGACAGCGACGCAGCAACGGTCAAGCAAGCCGTGCAGGAGACCTCAATTATGGCGTGGGATGAGCACGTGGCAGGCCTGCCATCGCTGCCCGCCAGTTTCATTCGTACTGCCTGCGCGCAGCGTCGAAAAATCTGCATCATCGACGGTGACAACAACCTTAGCTACGGCCGCCTGTTAACTGCCGTGCTGGCTTTTCGCGCACAGCTAAAGCCCGTGCTAGCGCGGGCGGACAGAGTCGGGATTTTGCTGCCGGCGTCCGCCGGTGCGGTCATCGCCAATCTCGTGGTGCTTGTCGATGGCCGCACTATCGTCAATCTAAACTACACCTCATCCATTGAGACCCTGGCGCAATCGATGGAAAAAGCTGGAGTAAAGACGGTACTCACGTCACAGCTCTTCCTGAAGAGGCTGGAAAAAAGAGACATCGACCTGACCCCATTAAAAGCCATCAGTGAGTTTGTCTATCTGGAGGAGGTTCGTGGCCAGATCAAGCCCTGGCGCTGGGCCAGCGCGCTGCTGCAAAGCCGGTTTTTACCCGCCGCCTGGCTAGCCAGCCTTTACTGTCGAAAGATCTCTCTTGACGATACTGCGGCAATTCTGTTTAGCAGTGGCAGCGAGAGCAGCCCGAAAGGGGTGAGGCTCAGCCACACCAATATTCTCGGCAACTGCAAGCAGATCGCCAGCGTGCTCAATCCTGAAGAGCAGGATGTCATTCTGAACGCACTGCCCACCTTTCATGCGTTTGGCCTGACAGTCACCACCCTGTTGCCGATATTAGAAGGCATTCCTATGGTTTGTCAGGCAGACCCCACTGATGCCCGAGCCGTGAGCCGACTGGTGGCGACCCACCGCATTACCATCATGATCGCTACGGCAACTTTTTTACGCATCTACCTGCGTAGCAAAAAGGTCCCGCCGCTAATGTTCGACAGTTTGCGTGTCGTTGTCACCGGCGCTGAACGGCTGCCAGCGGAGGTTCGCAACGGCTTTCGTAATAAATTTGGCAAGACTGTACTGGAGGGGTATGGCAGCACCGAAACCACACCGGTGGCCACCGTGAATATTCCTGACCTGTTGCTTGATCAGAATGGCTCGATACAGACGGGTAATAAAGCCGGAACGGTTGGCCAGCCCCTGCCCGGTACGCGCATTCGTATTGTTGACCCGGATACCTTCAAGCCGCTACCGACAGGCGATGAAGGCCTGGTGTTGATTAGCGGTACCCAGGTGATGAAGGGGTACCTGGACGACCCTGAGCGTGATGCTATGACTATCACCGAGATGGACGGGTTACGCTGGTACCACACTGGCGACAAGGGCAAACTCGATGACGATGGTTTTTTGACTATCATCGATCGCTATTCAAGGTTTGCCAAACTCGGTGGCGAAATGGTCAGCCTCGGCGCGGTCGAGCAATTCCTGGATAACCTCGTCGACGACTCGGAAGTAGAGCTGCTGGCAGTGGCGCTGCCAGCACCCAGCAAAGGTGAACAAGTGGTCGTACTGGTCACCGACACTGACTATGCGACTGGCTTGCGCAGCCGGGTTCAAACCAGCGACATGCCGGCAATAATGCGACCCAAACACTATTTTGCGGTGGATTCCATCCCCAAATTGGGCACCGGTAAGGTAGATCTGGCTACGGCGAAACGGTTGGCGGCAGACTTGCTGGAAGAACTCTAGTCAGGCTCGTCTAATCGACATAGAAACGTCAATGACGGTTAGCGCCTCTCTTTAAGACTGAGGAAGCTGATCAAGATTGCTACACTAACGTTTGACACCACTGCCACCGGAAACTGATGTACACAACCTATTTTGGCTTACGGGAGAGGCCGTTTTCGATCACGCCCGATCCCCGCTTTCTCTACCCGAGCCCGCAACATCAGGAAGCCCTTGGCCACCTGCGCTACGGCATCGGCGAGAACAGCGGGTTTGCCCTGCTCACCGGCGAAGTGGGTACGGGAAAAACCATGGTTATCCGTTCCCTGATCGACCAGCTCCCGGACGGAGTTAACGTTGCGCTGATCACCAACCCCAATCTCTCTGCGCCGGAACTGGTCGCCGCAATCTGTGATGAGTTAAAAATTCTCTATCCGCCCACGACAGAGAGTCTGAAGACACTGATCGACCTGCTCAATCATTACCTGCAGGAGCAGCATCAGCTCGGTCAGCGGACGGTGGTCATTATCGATGAAGCGCAAAACCTTAGCCGGGAGTCCCTGGAACAGATCCGCCTGCTCACCAACCTGGAAACCCATCAGGAAAAGCTTTTACGAATAATACTGGTGGGTCAGCCTGAGCTGCGAAAATTATTGCAACGACACGACCTGCGCCAGCTAAGCCAACGGATCACTGCTCGCTATCACCTCAACTTACTGAGCGCTGACCAGACCCGCGCTTATGTCGGGCACCGTTTAGCCATAGCGGGATTGGGCAGAAACGTCTTTACTGTCGCCGCCATTCGCCGAGTTTACCGGCTGACCCACGGCATCCCCCGGCTGATCAATGCACTCTGCGACCGTGCGCTGCTTGGCGCTTACAGTGAAGAATTGCTCACCGTCACGCCAGCGGTGGTTAACCGTGCCGGCCTGGAGCTGTTTCACGGTGGCACTAATTCCTGGTCAAGAAATCTTGTGATTGCCGCTGCTTCAGCCATCGCCATAGTCGCGTTACTGGCAATTGTCTGGCTAACCTGGCCGGATACGCTGATCTCGCCCGCCGCCGATTCGGGTCAGGTAAGCAGAAGTGGAGCTGACTGATGTCCTATATTCTTGATGCTACACGCAAAGCAGAACGTGACCGCGCGCTCGGGCAGGTTGCAAACTTGCCACCAGCAAGCGACGACTGGCGGGGCCGCATTATTTATATCGGAGTGGTACTGCTAATGATGGCGCTACTCGCCGCTGGCATCTGGTTTGCGTTTGATAAAACTCCACAACAATCTGCGCCCTCAACGGTAGATAGTGGCCTGTTACCCATCGACAGAACGCCGGTTCCGGTGGTCGACACCCCCAAAGAAACAGCCAGTGCACCGGACATCATCATCCCTGACCATCCCGACACCGATACCCTGGTGTCGCCGGCTGCCACGGCCACCCCTGCACCCTCCATTTCACCATCCCCCCGTGTTACCGTCTTGGTTCCGGACGATTGGCAGGACCTGCCTGGCACGGCCCTGGTGGCCAGTCGATTACCAGAAAAGCTAGTGCAGTTAAAAATTGGCATCCATGTTTACGACGCCAAAGCCAGCAACCGAATGGTGCTAATCGGTGGTCGGCGTTATCGGCAGGGAAACTCACTGCCAGAGGGGGCGAAAATTGTCGAAATCACGCCGGAAGGCATGGTGCTTGACTACCGTGGCACGCGATTCCACAAAAACCGCTAAATCATCGGCCCGATCCGGGCGACTAGTTTCTCAGGCAGGAGCATCCCACGGTAATCGCTTTGGATCATCTCGATACCACTGACGCACCTGATGTTTTGCGATTTTGTTGGTGCTGCCGTGGGGCAGTTCATCAAGTATTTCGATGTATTTGGGCACTTCCCACTTGCCTACCTTGTCGCGGCAAAACTCGATTAGTTCCTCACCGGTAACTTCGGCCCCCGCGTTGAGTGACACGGCGCCCACCACTGCCTCACCCCAATCGGGGTGAGGCGCACCAATCACGGCCACTTCGCGCACAGCAGGGTGCTCGGCCAGCACGTTCTCGATCACCACTGGGTAAACATTAAACGCGCCGGTAATAATCAGAAATTTCTTCCGGTCGGTAAGGTAGAGAAATCCCTCCTCATCCTTCCTGCCCATATCGTGGGTGCTGATCCAGTCACCACGAAACAGCTCTGCGTTGTCTTCGGGACGATTCAAATAGCCAGCGGTGAGTATCTCGCCGCGCACCCAGACCTCGCCAACCTCATTGGTTGGGACCTCCTCCCCACCGGCGGTACGTACCGAAATTTCAACATGGGGAGACGCCCGGCCGCAGGAGGTTAACAGGTGCTCTTCACCCGCCAGCGCGCGCAGGTGATCCTGGTGGCGCAGAAAAGTGAGCCAACCGCCGGTGGTTTCGGTAAGGCCATAGAACTGCACCAGGTCACAATTAAAATTGGCATAGAGATCACGGATCAGTGCGGGGGTTGCCGGGGAGGAGCCGTAGCAGATGCAGCGCACGGAAGAAACATCGTAGTTACCTGCAGCCTTAACCTCGAGCACCCGTAGCAGCATGGTCGGCACGCCGCCGGTAAAGGTGACCTGGTGATCTTCAATCGCCTGCAGGTAACGGTCAGGGGTAAACAGGCCGTTAGGTAGCACCGTAGTAGCCCCACTAACCAGGCCAAAAGAATTCAATAATATCGGCACCCCCGGCGTGGTACCGGGCATAAAAAACACATCCTCTGCATTCACCCCTAATGCCAGCGCCGTGTGCACCAGGGATTCGCGTACCGCTCCCTGAGTCAACATGGCCCCTTTCGGCAGTCCGGTGGTGCCGGAGGTGTAGCTGATCATGGCGATATCGGCATCATCGAGCGCCGGCCATTTGGGCGCACCGTCACTCGCTTTCAGAAGGCTTTCATAATCATGGTCGAGACCGTGCTCATCGCCATAACCAATCAAGGTAATTCCCAGACCACGAAAATCATCCAGGTGTTCTTTGATCAGCGGCACACATTCGGTAGAAACTAGCAGTACTTTAATACTGCTGTCGGTAACAATATGCAGCAGTTCCCGCTCCGAATAACGCCAGTTAATACCGGTGCGGCGAGCGCCGATTTTCAAACAGGCAAACCAGTGCTCCATCACCTCCATATATTCGTAGGAGAGCAACCCCACCGCGTCACCTTTAGCAACACCCAGCCCCTGTAGGGCAACCGCAAACCGATCAGAACGCTCATCAACCTGCGGCCAGGTGAGTTGACGGTCACTATCAACAAAGGCCGGCTTGCTCGGAAACGCCAGAGCAGATCGATGAATAAAATCACGAACAAACATTTTCCTCTCCCAATAAAAAAAGGGCTGACGGATCGTCTGACCGGTCAGCCCCTGAATCTAACTAAATGCCTTTATCGCGCCGCCCTACTCCTGCATAATTTTGGCAAACATCGGCGCCAGAAAATCCATATCATCACCGAGTTTAACATCCAGAATCGCCGGTTTTCCCTCGCGCATCGCCGCAAAGGCTCGCTCCAGAGCGGGACGGATTTCTTTCGGATCACTGACTTCTTCAGCGTATCCACCCACTGCTTCTGCCAGCACTGAGTAGTTGATGGTGGAGTCTATTTCTGCCCCGTAGTAGGTACCCGTTTTCTTCGCTACCCCTTTGGGATAGAGCATCTCAATGCCCATTTTCATACTGCGGTAATGACCGTTGTTGGCGACGATGGTCAACATCGGTAATCCATATTCAGTGGACAGACCGAGCGCCGGCAGCGGTGCGTTGTAGTTAAAGGTACCGTCACCAACAATGGTCACCACCGGGCGCTCTGGATTGGCGATTTTCACCCCAAGACCAATGCCCATGCCGATGCCTAACCCGCCGCTCAGGGCGTTAAAGAAATTACCCGGCTTCAGCTCATTCATAGTCTCGGCCATGGTCCAGTGGGTAAGAATGGTCTCATCCACCAGAATCGCATCGTGCTCGTTGAGCACTTCCTGGAACTCAAGTGCGAACCAGCGGGTATCAATCGGCACGGTTGTTTTTTGCGCCGCGCATACTTTTGCCCAGCCCGCCCGCCGTTTACGATTAGCCTCACCAATTTTCTTGCAGCGCGCGGTCGCGGCCTTCTTTTTGCCGCGCAATTTATTCGGCATCAGTTTCAGCAGATCGGTGAGCGCAGCATGGGCATCGCCGACCAGCGTCAGATCAGAGGAGATACCAAAATAAGGCGCACGCTCATGCAGCGGGTCATCGCTGATAGAGATCACCGTCGCATTTTTTGGATGAGCCGCCGACGGTGGATACCAGGGCACGATGCAGTCGAGTAGCAACACCGCGTCAGTCTCTGCCAGGTAGGGACCTGGAGCAAAACCACCATGCAGGTCATGGTTGCGGGGGAAGTTTATGTATCCTGGCTGTTGAGATTCAATGACTACCGACCCGGTCATTTCCGCCAGCTCAATCAGCTGGGCAACAGCCTTAGGGTCCGAACCAATATTCTCGGTAATGATCAGCGGCGATTGAGCTTCTGCCAGCAGTTTGGCCGCTTCCGCCAATCCAGCCGGATCAACCTGCGCAGCGACGGGCATGGTTCGTCCCGGAGGAGCAGGCAATACCGCTGACTGCGCCAAATATTCAAACGGTAGTGACAAAAACACCGGTCCCTGGGGCGCGTTCATCGCCACCTGACAGGCGCGATGGGTGGCACCAGCCAGGGTATTGGGCGTAGGTAGACCATAGCTAGCTTTGGTAAACGGTTCGACCAGCCGTGCCGGACCACCGTAATCAGCCAGATAGCGGCCCCACTGAGCACCCACCCAGCTGCCATCGCCTTCACCAAAGGTCACGGACTCACCGGCGCAAAATAGCACCGGGGTTTTCTCAAAATGGGCAGCACGAATACCCATGGCCGCGTGCAGAGTGCCAACACTGGCATGTACCAGGCAAACAGCCAGTTTGCCGGTCGCCTTGGCGTAACCAATAGCAACGCCGGCGGCGGTGTCTTCGTGGCGAATGTTGATATAGGTAGGGCCATCGATGCCCTGCGCCTTCTGTACGGCGAGTGCTTCCCATAGCGGTGGCCACTCTGAACCTGGCGATGAAAAAATATATTCGACGCCGTAGTTGCGCAGAATTTCCAGAAATACTTCTGCGCCTGACTGCGTTTTTCCCTTTTTGCTACCCTTTTCAGCGGCCATGCTCCGATCCTCCCCATTAATGACACTACAAAAATCGCGGCTCTCTGGTGTTCTAATAGTTAACACCCCGGACAGTCGCAACCCGAATTCACTCCAACGGCAAGCCTACAAGGGCTGAGCGCTATGGACAAGGCAGAACGAAAAAAGGCCCGTAATTAACGGGCCTTTTATTATCCAGGTGCTAGTAAAACTAAGCGACTTTATCGTAGATATCTGCCGGTTCCAGGGTGTCGGAAAAAATCAGCTCACGGATTTCTTCAAGTTCCGCTTCACTTAATGGGTGCAGAAACTGCTCGTTGCGCTCGCGAATATCGAGATAACGCATCTCCCGGGCGATCTCAAACATCTCCTCCATCGGCAGGGCATTATCGGAATCATAATTTGCCGCCAAAACACGAATCTCTTCAGGCCCGTGGTAGAGCTCGTCTTCGACTACCACCTTCTCCAGCTTGGCGGTACCTTTCAAAAAATCATCGGTCTGCGGCACATTGGCCAGACACCAGTGCCAACCACAGGAGCCACCCTCACCCTGGGTCATCAGCATCTTCGATGTCCAGCTCGGCAGAGTGTTGTAGTTCTTCATCCACAGGGTAATAAAGCGGTGATGTTCGGGCCATTTTTCGGCAACTATCTCTTCTGAACCCGGAAAAAAAGCCACACCATCCGGTGTGAAGCGAATATTCAGATAATGAAAATAGTCATCATCCGGCAGCGGCGTCTCTTTACCGATCGTCAGGTTTAGCAATATCTGGTAGGAGCGATAGTGGTCGATCTCTTCTTTAATAATATGGGTGAAGCTATCTGAATCACGGCCATTCATACCATCGCGGATCGCCAGCCGGGCTATATCCCCATAAAAACAGGTGGCGCCATATTCTCTGGCCATCTGAATAGCTACCCAGTTAACGTCTGCCTGCTGGGTACGTTTCTCTACATAGGCATCCACCAGGGTGCGCATGGCGGTCGCTCCCTGCGCCATGATTCTGATGGTCTGTTCGGTAATTTTCTGCTGGGTCCATTCGCTGCTCACCTCACTCTCTCCTCGACTTATATTCCGATTTTATATTCTGCAGTTATCTGCAATATTGGCTGGATAGTTCTTGCGCTAAAGCAAGAACCGATCAGAATCTTTACCCTACCCTACCCTACCCTACCCTACCCTACCCTACCCTACCCTACCCTTGCTTGTGCCGTGATTGCTCTCCGGATTAGCTTAAATCTAGCTCAGGACTAACTCAGAAATTGATGTCCTGTTTTCAGGCTTACCTATAGAATAATCGCACAGACCCACCGTCCGGGCCAGCTTGTCAGCCGCCCGCGATCAAGCAAAGTCACCCGATAAACCGTCACCTATGGAGAGGAGTAACCATGGATCCAATCACCCCGCAGCCAACACTATTTAATCCAGCTGAGCTGGTCACCGAAGACCGGGCCCACAGTGCAATCTACACCAGTGACGAAATTTTTGAGCTGGAGATGGAACGTATTTTTCATGGCTCCTGGATGTACCTTGGCCACCACAGCGAGGTTCCCAACGCCGGCGATTATCAGGTACGCCAAATCGGCCGCCAGTCAGTGATTATGACCCGTGGCGAAGATGGCCAGGTGCGCGCGCTGATGAACCGCTGCAGCCATCGCGGCATGGCCGTTTGTGAAGCCGAAGAGGGCAACAGCAAGTTTTTCCGCTGCTGGTACCACGGCTGGGTCTTTGGCAGTGATGGCAATCTGCTTGATGTACCCAAAGAGAACGGTTACGCAGACTCTTTCGACAAGGCTGACTTTGGGCTGACACCTGCTCCCTGGTCCGCTGACTACCGGGGATTTCATTTTGTCAGCCTCGCTGACCCGGGCATCGATTTCGACGATTTTCTCGGCTCCGCCAAACAGTATATTGATCCCTTTCTTGACGCCTCACCCCTTGGGGAGATCGAAGTACTCGCCGGGGTCCACCGCACCAAATATTACGGCAACTGGAAATTCGTCGGCATGGACGGCTACCACCCTCACTTCACCCACAAATCGGTTCTCGATATGTGGGCCAAAAAAGACGGCACCAACCTTGGTTCCACCCACCGTGGCGATCCCTTTGCTGACGATTCGGGCAACCTCACTCGCGACATGGGCAACGGCCACGTGATGCTCGACTTTTTCCCGGGCCGTGAGGAGCATTACGATGCCTATCTCGAGGGCATGCTCAGTAACCCGGGCGGCACCGAGTATCTACAGGCCATGGAAGAAGCCCACGGTAAAGACGAGGCCAGACGCCAGCTGATCTGGGCTGGCGATCCCCACGCAGGCGTTTACCCGAACATGCAGCTGATTAACATTCAAATCCGTATCATCCGCCCCATCAGTGCCAACGAAACCGAGGTACTGATGTTCCCCACCCTGCTCAAGGGGGTGCCCGACGAGATTAACGCCAATCGGCTGCGCCATCACGAGTCGTTTTATGGGCCCGCAGGCTCTGGCGCACCGGACGACGCCGAGCTGTTTGAACGCAACCAGGTAGGATTACAAAATAACGTTAATCCGTGGATTTTTCTTGGTCGAGGGCTCGACCGCCAGTATCGCGATGACAACGGCGACCTGGTGGGTCTGGTATCTGACGAGGTTACCCAACGTGGCCAGTTAAAGGCCTGGGTAAAGCTTATGGGTAAGTCATAACTAGCTGACCCACCTCCTCCTCTTACCTTACCCCCCCTTGCAAGGAACACTGTAATGGACAACCTTACCGATCACGTGACGAAATTTCTCTACCTTGAAGCCGACCTGATGGATGAACATCGGTTTGATGAATGGCTGGCACTCTGGAGCAGTGAGCTGCTCTATTGGGTGCCCTGTAACGACGACGACATTGACCCTGCCCGCCAGGTATCGCTCATTTATGATGATCGGGTCGCGCTGGAAAACCGTATCGCCCGCCTGCAAAGCCCAGCTGCTCATTCTCAAATTCCGCGCTCCCGGTTGCGTCGAGTGCTTAGCAATATCGTTATCAACGATAAGGGTGCAGGTGTTGTGGAGGTCAGCTCTAATTTCATCCTCGCCGAGTCACGTCATCACCGGCAGAACATCTTTGCCGGTAAGAGCATTCATACCCTCGTCGAGCAGGAAAACAACCTGCTAATGGCGCAGAAAAAAGTGCTGCTCATCGACAACGACGATTACATCAACAACCTCAGTTTCATCGTTTAACCACCCCGCCGGAGATTCTAGATGGCCGATTCCAGTACCGACATTACTCTCGACCCCCAGGTCGCCATGCTGTTACAAATGCAGGCCGCTGCCGGCGCCCCGCCTCTCGAATCAATGGAGCCCGTGGTCCTGCGCAAGGCATTCAGCGAACAATCTAAAATGACCGCTGCGCCACCGGCAGAGATGTCAAGGGTTGAAGAACGACAAATACCAGGCGACGAAACTGACATTCCCGTGCGCATCTACCGGCCAATTACTGACTCTGAGGGTCTGTTACCGGTGCTGGTTTTCTATCACGGTGGCGGCTGGGTGATTTGTGATCTCGATACCCATGACGATGTCTGCCGTTCGCTCGCCGCAGAAGGCGAATGCATTGTCGTCTCGGTTGACTACCGACTTGCCCCCGAGCACCGATACCCGGCAGCGGTGGACGACGCCTGGGCTGCCCTGCTCTGGGTAGCTGAAAATAGCACCAGCATTGGCGCCGATAGCGAGCGCATCGCCGTAGGCGGCGATAGCGCTGGCGGTAACCTGGCGGCAGTTGTGACCAATATGGCCCGCAACCAGGGCGGCCCAGAATTAGCTGCGCAGTTACTCATTTACCCGGTAGTTGATATCGCTCGAATGGACCGCGATTCGCACCTGAAATTTGGCAATGACTATGGCTTGACCCTTAGCGGCATGGAATGGTTCAGGGATCTCTACCTTGGGCCCGACCAGGATGCGAAGGACCCGCACGTATCACCCATCTATGCGGGTGAATTCTCTGGTCTGCCACCTACCATCGTAATGACAGCTGAAGCCGACGTGCTCTGTGATGAGGGCGAAGCCTACGCCCAGGACCTGATCAACGCTGGTGTGCACGTTGAGCACACCAGCTACGACGGTATGGTTCACGGGTTTGTCTCAATGGCTGGCATCATTGACGTTGGAATGCAGGCAAGAAAAGATGCCGGCGCGGCACTGAAAAAGTTCTTCGCCTGACTACCAGCTTCCAGAGGCAAATTCACGTGGCGCAACCAGCGCGCCTCTGTTTTATCCGTATATAAATCAAGGAATCTTGTTGTCAAAACTATCTTTATTGTCGCTATCGGCGATCTCGGCCACGTTAGTGCTTTCCCCCGCAATGGCGACAGAACTGGTAATCGGTGCCGGTCAGGTTTATCAGGCCCGCAGTGATCTCCACCTCGACCGACTGGTGATGGAAGATGGCGCAAAACTCGTCGCGCCAGCCGGTGCGCTAGAGTGGATCATCCACGTAAACAGCGCCACGCTGATTGGAAAATCTTATATCTCCGCGAAAGGAGCCAGTGGTGCTATTGGCGGCGACGGGTCATCAGCGTCTGGCACTGCCGAAACCTGCAAATCCGGTGACTCCGGTGGCACTGGAACGCACGGCGGCAGTGGTCAATCCGGTACCACCATTCACGCAACGTTTGGGATTGCCCAGTTTAACCACCTGGAGATCAACTCCACCGGCGGCAACGGCGGAGTGGGTGGTCTTGGGGGTAATGGCAGCAACGGCGGCAAGGCGAGAGGCTGTAACGCCGGCGATGGCGGCGAAGGTGGCCGGGGTGGCGATGGCGGCAGCGGCGGCCAGGGCGGTGATATTACCTTCAGTTACTGGCTCACCAATTCGACGGCGACGGTGCCCATCACCAACTATGGGGAGGGACTGATCCTGAAATCAACCGGTGGGGTTGGCGGGATAGGTGGCGTGGGTGGCTCCGGCGGTACCGGAGGTAAACTCAAGTTTGAAAAGCGCCCCGGCGGTATCACCGTTACCCGCAAAGGCGGCGACAAAGGCCAGATGGGTAATAGCGGTAACCAAGGTGGATCAGGAACAGACGGTCGATTTCGTATTCTCACCGTCGTGCCACCAACCTAGGCTACTTCCCTCATCAACGCCCCAAACAAAAAAACCCCGCAAATTGCGGGGGTTTTTGTTACGTTTCTAACATAGAGATAATTGACCATCAGTCGCCAATTTTCACCACAATTCGCCCCTTAATGGTGCCTTTTAGGAACTGGTCAAACTGTGCAGGCAGCTGCTCGAAATCGACAACATTAGCAATCGTCTCAAGGTTTCTGGGTTTCAGGTCCCCTGCGAGCCGTGCCCAAACCTGTTCACGAATCGGCATCGGGCAGAGTACCGAATCGATACCCAGTAGCGTTATTCCACGGATAATAAACGGCATCACCGTCGTATTGAGCGTAATACCGCCTGCAAGACCACAACTGGCGATGGCACCCCATGGATTAACCGTTCGGGTCAACCAGGCCAATGTTTCATCACCAACGGTATCGACGGCTCCGCCCCAGAGACCTTTTTCTAATGGTCGCGATCCGAGTTCTAATTCATGGCGATTAACGACCTGGCTGGCACCGAGTGATTTCAGGTAATCGGTCTGATCAACCTTGCCGGTGAAGGCAGCCACTTCGTAGCCCTGCCCCGCAAGCAGATCAATCGCAATAGAACCCACACCACCGGTGGCACCAGTGACCAGAATCGGCCCACCATCCGGCTTGATATCTACCTGCTGCAAACGATGCACACTCAGGGCAGCGGTGAAACCAGCGGTGCCCAGAGACATGGCTTCGAGCAGGCTAATGCCCGCCGGCAGCGGTACAAGATAATCTGCACTCACTTTCGCCAGCTGAGTATAACCACCGTCAAGAGACTCGCCATGGCTATAGCCGGTAAGCACAACTTCATCACCGGCCGCATAGCGATCATCGCCGCTCTCAACCACGGTACCGGCCAGGTCAATGCCAGCTACACGGGGAAATCCCCGCACAATTTTACCGGCACCAGTACAGGCCAGCGCGTCTTTGTAATTCACCGAAGAATAGGCAACTTTCACCAGCACTTCGCCGGCGACAGGGCTTTCCAGAACCATTTCATCAAAACTGGATGAAATTTTTCGATCATCATCCTGATGAACCCGATATGCCTGAGTGGTATGCGACACGGTAATACTCCTTTAAGTTGACTGATTGGTAGATAACCCCCACAAGGCCCACCTTGCCGGGAAATTTCAAGTATTCCCGTAGGAGCGACTTCAGTCGTAACTGAAGTCGCTCCTACATTAACTAATTAAAACAAAACCTCGAATCGCTCGTAGGCAAAACCGCCTGGTACGGTGGGCGACTTTAACGCCTCAACCGTTAGTGACACCTCCATAAACGACAAAGAGAGGTTTAACAAACTCTGCTCTGCCGCTGAAAAGCCGGCAAGATCACGGTCACCAAAGAACTCGGCTATCGGTTCGATGCAAGGTAACAACGCGTCGTAAAGTGCTTGCGAATCCTCGATAGGACTAGTCAATCGAGTGGTGTGACGCGCGCGCTCGGTGGGCAGGTCCCATTGATCGAGAAAGCCTTCAAGGCTGGCGAACTGCTCTGGTAGACGCGCACTCATTCCATGCTCCCCTTGCCATCAACCCACTTTTGCACCTGGTAGAGTTGATGGCGAACGGCCACCTCCATTTCACCGACAATCATCTCTTTAAGACGTCCGGATTTCATCGATTCGTGGGTCTGTTCCATCGTGCTTAAATCTTCATAAAGAATGTCGCGCAGCAACACTTTGGTGTGTTCCTGGGCAATTTTCTGCGCTGCAGTGGTTGACTCGAGTTGATAAATGTTCATTTCCCAGTGAGTTTCGTCTACCGACACCGGCCAGAAGTTGTAGGTGAAATACCACCCCGGTCCAACATCAATGAAGAAGTTCGGAAACAGCACGTTGATATCAAACCACCATGCCTCGTCACCACTTGGGTTCATGCCGGGCAGGCCACCGACTTCGCCAGGCGCAAAACTGGCACCAAATTTCCAGGCTAGAGCAGCCGCGGGACTAGGTACATAAGCGGTGTTAACCGGCACTGACACCGAATGATGGGGAGGATAAAGACGAGCCGAAGTCGGTACCGCATTGGGATTATCAGGGCTGTTACAGCCGTCTGGAATGGTGTGTTTGTGAACCTCTGCGACGTGATACGCCTCATGAAAGGCGTCGATGAAGGTTTTCCAGTTCACCGCCACTTTCGCGCGATAACGGGCAATGTGATTGAAATTATCGAAGGGATAAGCCCCCAGGTCATCGCCTAATCCACCAAGATACTCCTGCAGCCCGAGTTTGGGTTTTTCCTGGTCATTGATGAAAATAAAGCCATTCCAGGTATCCAGGGTAACCGGCGGCAGCTGCAGGCCGGTGAAGTCAGTGGCAGGAAAATACTCCTTGCCCGGCACGTGGGTAAGCTGGCCTTCTAGGTCGTATATCCAGGCGTGATAGCCGCAGATAAAGCCCTCAGCATGGCCTTTTTCACAACCGGCTTCGGTCACCTGCATGCCGCGATGCGGGCAGATATTATGAAACGCCCGTACCTGATTATCCTTGCCACGGACCACAATGATGGTCGCGTTGATCACTTCGAGGCGCTTCACCAGATAATCGCCTGGCTCGGGAATTTCATCGACACGGCCGACATTTAGCCACGCCTTGCGAAACACTTTTTCGCGTTCTTTTTCAAAAAACTCCGCCGAAATATAGGGATCAATTGGCAACGGATCGGTACCCATATCAGGCACTGGGGTCGGAATTTTTATAACCAGGCGATCTTCAGGTGCGGTCATGGCTTTTTCTCCAGGCAATGGTTTTCAAACTAATAGTAATCCGCTTTATCGGGATTTTTTTTGAATTACGTGCTTTTTCCCAGGCAGCTATCCGCCAATCAATATCAACGGATAATAGCTTCTTATGTTAGTCGTTTTCGATCTCCCACGGTAGTAGCCCCTCCTCGGTTCGATAGCGTTGTTGCAGCACTTTTTTCAGCACTTTGCCGGTCGGGCCCTTGGGCAGTTCATCGACTATTTCAACGAACTTGGGCACCTCCCATTTAGCCACTTTATCGCGACAAAACTCGATCAGCTCATCGGCTGTTGCCACCTGTCCGTCTTGCAAGGCAACAGCTGCCACCACCGCTTCACCCCATTCAGGGTGAGGCACTCCGAACACTGCCACTTCGCGAACGGCCGACTGCTCCGATAGCGCACTTTCGATCACGCTGGGGTAAACGTTTGCCGCACCGGTAATGATCAGATAATTTTTACGATCGGTGAGATAGAGATAGCCCTCGTCGTCGAGCCTGCCCAGGTCGTGGGTAGAGAGCCAACCGTCGTGCAGAACCTCAGCGGTGAGTTCTGGCAGGTGCAGGTAACCAACCATGTTGGTATCAGCACGCATCCACACCTCACCGACTTCATTGGCAGGCAAAATTTCGCCGTCACTATTACGAATCGTAATTTCCATGTGCAGCCCGGCCTGACCACAGGAGGTAAGCAGCTCGGGTTTTTCATCCAGCCCGCGCAGATGGTCAGCGTGGCGCAAATAGCTGACCCAGCCGCCGGTGGTCTCAGTTAATCCGTACAGCTGCATCAGCTCGCAGCCAAACAGTTCCATCGTTTTGCGAATCAGGCTGGCCCGCGCCGGGGAGGAGCCGTAAGTCACCAGCCGCATGGATGAAATATCGTAATCACCGGCCTCGTAATCCTGTAGCAGTCGTTGCAGCATCGTTGGCACTACAATGGTACTGGTGACCTGGTAGCGACCAATAAACTCGAGATATTTATGCGATTCAAAATCACCGTTGGGTAAGATCACGGTCATGCCGTTAGCCAGGTTCATTGAACCCAGCACAAACGTGATCCAGGCAGAGGCAGTGGGCGGAAACCAGACATCCTCAAACCGCAGCCCGATGCTAAGCACCGTGTTAATAATCGCCGAGTGCATGCCCTGCTGGGTGAGCATGACTCCTTTAGGCATCCCTGTGGTGCCGGAGGTGTAGCTGTAACAAACCAGGTCATCGGCGGCCAGCTCGGGCAACTGCGGCGCCTGATCATCAGCACTGATCAGCGTCTCATAATCATAGGCAAGGTCATGGTTGCCGCCGTAGCCCACTAGCAGCACCCCAGCGGCGGTTAGTTGTTCAATATGGTCCGCCAACAGCGCGACGCAGTTGGCCTGAATCAGCACCAGCTTCGCGCCGGCATCCTCAATCACATGAAGCATTTCACGGGCGGCAAACCGCCAGTTAATCCCGGTTCTGAGCGCACCAATTTTGGCGCAGGCAAACCAGTGTTCGTACACCTCAAGATGCTCGTGGGACAGAATAGCCACCGCATCCCCCTTACCAATCCCCAATCCCTGCATGGCCGCCGCAAACCGATCGGAGCGGTCGTGCATCTGCGGCCAGGTGGCGCTGCGGTCGCCGTCCCAATAGGCAATTTTATTGGGATAACTGGTCGCACATTGGCGAATCAAATCACGGGTTAACTGGGCCATTTTTGCTCTTTATAAACAGATAAACCGGCACCTGAGTGCCGGTTTATCTTTGGTTTTATTCCACCACCCTAAATGACAACCAAAGGTTGGCAAGCGCGCCTTGCCTGACTTAAGCCGGCTCGAAACGCAGCAACGGCAGCCCTTCAGCCACTTCCTGAAACACCGGTTTTAACGCCATGCCGATCTGTAGGTCTTCGTTAGCAATTCCAACGATGTTGGCCAGCAGTCGCGGCCCTTCTTCGAGTTCAATCAGTGCCACGTTATAGGGCACCATGGATTCAAACTCGGGCGCGTAGGCACGGTGATAGACCACGTAGGTATAGAGCTCCCCTTTACCAGAGACCTCAACCCAGGGCACATTTTCAGACCCGCAGGCTTCGCAAATAAAGGCGCTGGGTGCTAGCCAGGTATTGCAGTCAGCACATTTTTGCACCATCACCTTGCCTTCCTTCATGCCCTCAAACAGTGGGCGGTTCAGGTCGTCGAGCACCGGCATGGGCCAACCTTGACTCGTTTCTATATCAAACATATTCCTCTCCCGCTTTAGAGCGTGTAATGGGGGCTGGTGATCATGCAGGCGTGAAACTGCATGCGCCCGCCGTAGGCTGCGCTCAACACCAGGTCATTTTTGACCTGGCGTTCGCCGCAGTTGCCGCGGGTCTGCATCACCCCTTCTGAGAGCGGCGTGCCGCCCTGCAGGTAATAACCGGACAACTGACCGCCACCGGTGTTGGTCGGGAAACTACCGCCCGGCGCAATCTGCCCATCGAGGACGAACTCACCGGCACCGCCTTCGGGCACAAACCCATACAGCTCTAACTGCAGCAACGTACAGTAACTAAAGGCATCGTAGAACTCGGCCACATCGATATCGGCCGGAGTTACACCCGCCATTTCATAGGCTTTTTCGCCGGCAAGCTTCGCACCGACATTCACTTCGGGTTCAAAACCACGTCGATTGGTCACACCACGATGGCCCTGACCCATGCCGTGTACGTAAACGGGTGGCGTCGGCATGTCTTTGGCACGCTCTGCCGAGGTAACAATCACTGCTACCGCGCCGTTAACCGGGAACGAGCAGTCGAACAGATGGAACGGCTCAACTACATAAGGCGAGTTATGGTGATCTTCCATGGTCAGCGGTTTTTTCATCATCGCCAGCGGATTTTTAAGTGCCCACTGCCGCTGTGAGACAGCAACCGCCCCCAGGTGATCCTCGGTCAAATCATATTTATACATATAACGGCGCGCTGCCAGGCCATAAGCGGCAACCGGACCATAAAGTGCGGTCGGCGCCTCAATACCGGTTTTGCCCATTAACGGCAGCGGCATACCGAAGGCTTTCTGGGTGGAAATACCCGGCTGAATCGGTGCGTCGGAGAACACACAAACGATAGTGGATGCCAGGCCACACTGCACGGCCATGGTGGCCTGTTGCACCATCTGCACACCGGATGAACCCTCGGCCTCAACCACGTTGTTGAGGTTCAAATCCTTCAGGCCGGCATAATCCTGCAGGTCCATCGGCAACGACGATAAAGACGCTACCGGGCTTTTATTGATCAGCAGGCCATCGATGTCATCTTTGTTGAGTCCCGCATCTTTAATAGCGCGATGAATGGCAATCACCGCCAACTGCCAGGACGTATGGGTGTATTCGCGGCTCAGGTCACTCATACCCAAACCGACAATGGCCGACATGGCCTCTGTTTTTGCCACGGCAAACTCCTCCTAAATGTTGTTTTATTTGATAACAGCATCGGGACAAAAAAAACGGAGCGCAGGCTCCATTTTTCGTCAGCAGACACCAGTCATCAATAATGCGGGATCAGATGATAAAAGACAAACTCGGGATCGGCTCATCACCATCAACCAGGGCAATTTTTTTGTAAAACAGCCGTGGCACGTCCAGGTCACCGCGAACTTTTATGGTGGTACGCCCCACCCAAAAGTTCATCTCGTGGGTCGATTGAATCGCCAGCTCCGCGAGAATGAAATTGTATTGCACCTCAAACTCACCCTCGTTTTCACCGTCAAAAAATTCCAGATTACTGATCATCCGCCGCATCGGCGAGACCGGAATCTGGCTGTAACGATAGCCGGTTTTTAATTGGCGGATGCGGGTGGCGATCCGCTGCCGGTGATCATAAAGGTGGGAAACATGTTTGGCGGGATCAAATTCCCCGTCCCCACGGGGCACCCAGTAAACTGCATCGTCATCCCATAAGGCTTCCCACTCGTCGTAGCTGGACTCATCCGCCAGGCGCGCCTCGCGGTACACGAAACGAGTCAGTGCCTTTTCGTCGGCATCCGTAACCATTTAGTCATTCCTCAATAAATTTAGACAGGCCAGACTTGGCAGCCGACCATTGACCCCAGGCAGGGTCAGCCCGTAGCGGCAGACGCCGCTACGGGCTCCGCAGAAAGTTCTATCCTTCCATCACTACTTTGTAGTGCTTCCAGAAGCCGCGGTTGTTGGTTTCGTCGGTCATGTGGGAGACCAGATTGCCGTTAGGCTCTTCCACCTCGCGGCCCATTCCCCGACTCAAATCACACCAGGGCTGACCCTGTTCCAGCGTACGCTGGGTCAGCTGGGCAATGGTGGCGTCGTCGGCAACCAGGAAGGAACTGGGGCCCATGGCTCCTTCGCTCTGGCGCAACAACCGGTAATTGAGCTGTTCGGCACCCTTTAAAAACATCGGCGTATGCCATTGCACACAACCGCCAACCGCTTCAGGCTGAAAGATGACAATGTTCATCTCACCCAAAAAGAGATTGGGGAAAATACATGCGTGGGGCGGACCGACCCGTAATTTCTCCATCGCCTCTTCGTCACCGTAGGCATCCTTCATCGCCTGAACGTATTCCGGCACCTTGGCTTCGGTCACGCCAAACCACTTCAGCGGCTCTTTATAGCCCCGGGCAAAGTCAATCTCGGTATGACCCATGCCCCAGTCGATCACCACCCCTTCAATACTCTCTTCTTCCTGAACAAAATCGCCGTACTGTGAGTCAATTGCCTCAACAAAGGAACGGTGGGTGAAGTTGACGTGATAACCGTCGGTATCGTTTTCCGGCAACATTTTCCAGTTCGCCAGATAACGGTGGCGATCCCAGCCCGCAGTCAGATTCAACTCGCCTTCTGGTGATAAATCACAGGCGCGATCAAACAGCTCGGTCGCCCGTCCCAGATGCTCCAGCAGGCTAATACCTTCCTGCGCCAGGCAGGCCCAGACAAAGCCACGGTAGTCGTCGGTACGCGGCTGTTCTAAATTAAAGTCCGACAGTGGCTTATCAAAGCCACCTTTATAAGGCACATCTTTGAGCTCACCCTCGGTGTTATAGGCCCAGCCGTGATAAGGACAGGCAAGCGCCCGTTTATTGCCCTGCTTCTCGTTACAAAGCTGGTTGCCACGGTGCTGGCAGCGGTTCAGGAACACCCGCACCTTCATATCCTTGCTGCGCATCATTATTACCGACTGCTTGCCCACCATGCGGGTGACGTAATCACCAACATTGGGAATTTCACTGTCGTGACCGACAAACGCCCAGCCCTTATGAAAGATGCGATCCATCTCGTCGTTGTAGACGTCTTCATCTATATAGAGAGAGCCGTGAATACGGTCTTCCTGCACCAGTTCGCCGTAATCAATCGGCGAGAAATTATCCATACGTCCCATATCACCTACCTCTTTTTTTACTTTGAAGATCAACAACCATAGCTGGCAGCGCCAGCGGGTGATTCAGACTCAAAAAAGTCCCCGATCACCTTCATCATCAGCTGTCCAATTACAGCCGGCAATTCTACCGCATGCCACGTTTCGCTGCGGCACGGTAATAGCCGCTTCTGGCAAACCATCTGGCCTGGCTCAACGAGTTTGGGGAACATGTCCCAAAGTAAAGCCGCCAACACCACGGCCTAAAGCAGCGCCGAATGACCTGGATCATTTTCGCATCACCGCGCCCGCACCACAATTCCGTATCGAGCTTAGTCACCGGGGAAATAGCATGGGTCTACAACATCGCGGCATATCCCGCATCGGTTACGTCTGGCTAAGGCTGCAGGATCCTCTGCTAAAAAGCTCACGACCTTTCTATTTAGATCAGCTAGGCATGCTGGAGACATTCCGTGAGAGCAACCGCAGTTACCTGCGCTGCTGGCACGAGAACTTTAACTACAACCTGGTGCTTGAATCCGGCAACGAAAACCAGTTGATTGAAGTGGGCCTGCAGGTCCGCGACCAACATGACCTCGATCATTTCAGCCAGTTAATTCAGGCCGAAGGTATCGCAGTCACGACCGATGACGCTGGCGAAATCCTCGCAGGGCTGGGAAACTCGATCAGCTTCACGATTCCCGGCGGCCAACAACTTCGCCTTTACGCAGACATGACCCAGTCCGGCTATGTCACCGGGTTTGAATCCCCCGATTGGGTAACACCTCGTGAGTTACGCGGTACTGCGGCGCCCATGTTTCTGAACCACCTTGCGCTGACCAGTGCTGACCCAGAGGTAACCATCGATTTTCTAACCGATATCTTGGGCTTTGTCATATCCGAAAAGATCGTCAACGACCAGACTGGCAAACCGCTGTCAGCCCTGCTATTTCGCATGTCGCGTGAAGTCGGTGGCCAGGAACTGGCGATTTTTCCTGGCAAAAACGGCCACCTTCACCACATCGCATTTACTAAGGAAGACCCCAACGACATCATGGTGACCGGCATGTACCTGCGTGAGCGGGGCATCAACATCGACAGCTACGGCCCCACCAAACAGGCGTACGGCAACACCTTTTCAATTCACTTCTTCGACCAGTTTGGCGTACGTCTGGAGCTTTGCAGCGGTGGCCGGCTCACCGACACCCATCCCGAATTCGAGCCGATAACCTGGGACGAAAGCCAACTAGGCAGGGCTATTTCTCACTATAGTCAGGAGCTCAACCCGGAATTTCTCGAACATTCCTTATGATTCAACTCATTTAACAGTATCAAAACGCCAGCCTCTCCCAAAGAGCCGATTGAACGACCGTTTAACATCAGGCAAACTTGTTTGCCAACAACTGGTCTACACAATCGGCTATTAGTTCTTGACCACAGAAGAGTTTTCTCAGAGGGGCAATATGGAAGCAACCGTACCGGCATCTTTTTCAGCCAAACGTAAACTGGTCACCAAGGTTGGCCTACTACCGATGACGGTTCTGGCGCTTATGCCGATCGTCGGCTACCTGCTCGGTGGCGGCCTGTTTCACTGGTTCACAGTCTTCTGGATTGTTATCGGTCTGCAGGTCATCGATATTTTCGTCGGCGACGAGACCAGCAACCCCACCCCAGAAGAAGAGGCCCGATACCTGAAAAATATCTGGTACCGGGTTAGCTGCTGGGTTTACCTGCCTGCACAGGTATTCACCATGTTTTTCTGTTACGACCTGATAGCCGGCACCGGCTACATTGTTGCTCCGCAGCACCTGGCCACTTATGAAATCATCGGTCTGGCCATCAGCAATGCTATCGCCGTAGGGATCGGCGGCACTCTCTCCCACGAACTCTGCCACCGTGAAAGCCGCTTTGACCGTTTTATTGGCGTGCTCGTCTTTGGGGTATGCGGCATGGCCAACTTCATGATTTATCACAACTTCTGGCACCACAAATATGTGGCCAGCAAAATCGATTCCGGTTCCGCTCGATTTGGCGAAACCTTCTACCAGTTCACCGGCCGCAACATCTGGGGTAAGTGGCTTGCCTCCTGGCGGGTAGAAAAAGAGAAACTCGCCCGCAAAGGTAGCGGTCCGGTCGCCATCGGCAACGCCATGATCTGGTTCACCCTCGGCGAAGTGCTCTGGGTCGGTTCATTGATCGCCCTGTTCGGCTGGGTGGCAATACCACTATTTTTAATGCAATACGGTGCCGTGCGCGTCCTGCTCTCAGTTGGTGACTACCTTGAGCACTACGGTCTGCACAGGCGCAAAGCCGCCAATGGTGAATTGGAACCGCCCCGCACCATTCACGCCTGGGACGACGGCTACGCCATCAGTAGCGTGGTTCTCGGGGTGGTCAACCGCCACTCCGACCATCATGCCAACGAAGGCCGGCCCTTCCAGATACTGCGCTACAGCGCCGATGCCCCACGCTATCCCATCGGCAACCTGGTCATGCTTTTCGCTGCGTTTAGCCCCAAACTCTGGTTCAAGATCGTCAACCCCCTGGTGCTCAAACACTACGACAACAGTGATGTGATTCCACACGCCATGGCGGGAAAATTACCTCCTGAGTACGAACAGAACGCGGTGATCTGGTGAGCGGGAGGTACCGACCCTGAGCAAGCTTGCAACACTAACGTTGTTTGTAAGCCAGCATTATCCGGCCACAGACTTCTGGCTGAGCGCACTCAATGCGTAGTTCACGCTTGATCAAGAGCCCGGTGCTTACATGCTCCGAGACCTATTGCACCAGCAGGGCATCAAGATCGGTCGTAAGCACATCACCACACTGATGAAGCGGATGGATATCGAGGCCTTGTACCGAAAACCCAGAACCACGAAAAAGCACCCTGGACACCGGATCACCCCTACCTGCTGCGCGGCCTGGTTATCGACCGGCCAAATCAGGTCTATGCCATGGATATCACCACATTCCGATGGCAAGGGGGTTTGTCTATCTAGTAGCCGTGCTGGAACGGTGCTCGCGCAAGATGCTGTCGTGGCGAGTCTCCATTACGATGGACGTGCACTTTTGCCTGGCGGCGCTGGAAGAAGCCATTGATCCACACGGCGTACCTGAGATCGTGAACACGGACCAAGGGTCTCAGTTTACCTCTCAAGCCTTTACCGGCTTACTGAAGAAAAAAGGTATCCGTATCAGCATGGAGAAGGAGGGGGCCAGGGTGGCCCGAGAGACTGCTCTGGAGCACGGTAAAGGCTTCCTGCGGGACAACGTTTTATTGAGCGCCTCTGGCGCTCTGTGAAGTACGAGGAGGTGTATCTTCATGCCCAGGACAGCGTCTCGGACTCACGCACCGGCATCGGTCGTTACTTTACTCTGTACAATCAACGACGACCTCATTCGAGCCTGAACCGATAAACGCCGGACCAGGTCCATTATTCTCAACCGCAGCTAACCATCGCGGCTTAAACCATGGGTTTGGGTCCATTTATAGAACCGGGTTTGACTGTCCAAACAAATGGGGCCACCTCTACTTGGATCCCGGGCCAGCAATACCTGGGTTTAGAGTTGCGAAATTATTGAGGACATAACAGCTTGCCGTTTATCGAAAAACCCACTGATGATTACCTCAGCCAGAGCTGCGTGGAAAGTGCTCGGGAGTGGCAAACTCCGGTTGAGTCTGGGCTGAGTGATAGCGCGGTAGCTGAGCGCCTCAAAGCGTACGGATTCAACGAGATAAGAGAGCAGGAGGAATCTGTTTGGCATCGGGTGTTTCGCCGTTTCTGGGGGCCGATACCCTGGATGATCGAAGTGGCGGCACTGCTGTCCGCCATGGTGCAGAAGTGGGAAGATTTCGCCATTATCACGGTGATGTTGCTGATCAACGCTGGGCTCGACTTTATGCAGGAGCATCGGGCGCTTAACGCCCTCAAGGCGCTCAAGCAACAACTCGCGAATGAAGCTATTGTCCTACGCGACGGGGCCTTCCAGACGGTTCGTTCCCGAGAGCTGGTGCCGGGTGACGTCATCAAGCTGAAAATTGGCGACATTGTGCCGGCAGACGTACAGCTGCTCTCCGGGGAGTATCTGCTGATTGACCAGGCAGCGCTCACCGGCGAATCCCTGCCAGTAACCAAAAAAACCGATGCGCTGGCCTACGCGAATACCATCGTCAAGCAGGGCGAGATGTTGGCGCTGGTAGTCAACACCGGCATGCGTACCAATTTTTCCGGCGTGGTGTCGCTGGTGGCCAGGGCAGAGCTGCAGCAGCGCAGCCATTTTCAGAAAATGGTCATTAAAATTGGCAATTTTCTTATTT
>QNFC01000004.1 GCA_003645395.1 Gammaproteobacteria bacterium | reverse complement strand
CTTGCCACGCGCCTATTTTAAGAAAGCCGAGGTTAAAGACTGGCAACAGATGACAGACGAACGAGCTGCGAAACTACCTGCGGCCAAAGCCCGTCAGTACAGAGTATTGCTGGAGAAGGCCCAGCAAACCCTGCCCGCCGCCCTGAATCAAACCCTCGCTGAAGCCCTTTATCAGCTGATTGATTTCCAGCATGCTGATTATGCTCAAAGTTATCTGGACCTAATTGCTGAATTTGATAACGACGAGGCAGTTCAGGCCGCTTACGCCCAGCATCTGGCCCTGTGGCTGACTTACGAAGATTCGCCCCGTGTTGCGCAGATTAAAACCAAACCATCGCGGTTTACCGAAATTGCTAAAGAACACGGCCTGAAAGCAGACCAAAAAATGGTCGTGGAAGATTACCTGGCACCTGACCCGCAGCAAATTTACGGCATATTCCCGCCAGCACTGGCGGAGCTGGTTCGCCGTATTGGCAATCGTATCAACCCGAATTTCGAAAAAATTGCGCTGGAAATGAAAATCAAGACCAGCTCACTACATGGCTACTACATCATGCGGTTGGTTGCCTGGAGTCGCCATTTTCGTCTCCACTCCTGGCGCCATCAGCAGGAGCTTAAAGAAATCAGCGTTTGGCAGCAGGCCATTCGCGACTGGCGCGAACAGGCGCCTGAACTGGCCCCGCTTGCAGCTGATGCCGGCAGATTAATTAAAGGTTATGGCCGGGTACGGGATCTCGCCGTTGCTGATTTGAACCTGTTCCTGATCGATGGCTTGCCGTTGCTGAAAGATATTTCCGCAACCGGTGGTGATGCATTGGCTAGTGGCAAGAACGCGCTGGCGACCATAGCCGCCGAAGCAGGCAAAGGCCCTGCCGGATTGACATTTTTGCAGGCGGAGCTGGAATCACTGACTCAGGCACCCGCTGCTTAAGGAACTGCTGATTGCGCACTTTCCAGGTTGAACTGCGTCACTCAGAGCAGTCGGCTGTGCAGTTTGGCTGCCGCTCCGATCAAAGCATTCTGGACGCCGCCTATTGTGCCGGGTATCTGCTGGCTAGCACCTGTCTGCGTGGCGGCTGCGGCGCTTGCCGAGCTAAAGTGATCGTCGGCAAGATCAGTGAACTCGCACCCATGTCAAACACTCATTGCCAGGACCCGGTAAGTGGCAAAATTACCCACCGACTTCTCTGCGTTGCCGCTCCGGCCACCGACGTAATTATAGAAATGGACCGACCCTGGCGGACTCGTAGCAAAAACCCGCTATCTTCGCGGTTACCGGGGCGGTTACCGGGGTAAGATCAACTATTGAAGGATAGAAACCGGTAGTATTTGCCGATTAAGCGCTGGCTAATGAAGCCAGCGGTAGAAAAACAAGTTATCACTGCTATAACTAAATTTTTCAGAAGGAGAAAACCATGGCAATCAGTCGCTTTAGTTACGCTAATTTACGGGTGATGGACCTGCCCAAAGCAGTTAAACATTACACCGAAACCGTCGGCCTGCGACTGGTAGAGTCCGACGACCAGCGCGCCTACTTCCAGGCTGACGAATGCCAGGATCATCACTGCTTGATTGTTAGCCTCAGTGATCGCGCCGGCATTGACCACGTCGGCTTCAAGGTCAATGACCCATCTGATCTGGTCGAGGCTGCCGAAGCCGCCGCCGCCCACGGCCTGGCCGTGCGTGACGTACCGCTTGGGGAAATCGCTGGCCAGGGGCCAGGAGTCATGATCACCCTGCCCTCTGAACACAACATGTTGCTGTTTTATCACGCCGATAAAATTGGCTATGCCGGTGGCATGCACAACCCCACTCCCGGGGTTTCCAAAAACAAAATCGGCGCCAAGGTGACCCACCTGGATCACACGCTGCTCTCCTGCGAGAACGCCCAACCCACTGTTGATTTCCTCACAAAGGTGTTCGACTTCAGCCTCACCGAAAAAGTCGTGGATCCCGGTGGCAATCTGATCGCCGCCTTTTTAA
Source organism: Gammaproteobacteria bacterium (assembly GCA_003645395.1). Classification (GTDB taxonomy): domain Bacteria; phylum Pseudomonadota; class Gammaproteobacteria; order Immundisolibacterales; family Immundisolibacteraceae; genus QNFC01. The sequence goes on along the minus strand of QNFC01000004.1, from coordinate 24,314 downwards.
CCTGCACCAACACCATGCACGACCTGGCACTGGGGCCAGGTCCAAACGGCACCTTTCACCACATGGCGTTTGGTATGCACAGCCGCGGCGAGGTGCTTGAAGGAGTCGATATTCTTAAAGAAGATGAGGTGCCTACCCTTGAATATGGGGTTAGTCGCCACGGTATTGCCGGGGTAACCACCATTTATTTTCATGACCCTTCAGGTAACCGCAACGAGTTTTATAACGGTGCATACCAGGCCGCCGGCAAACCCGACCTGGTGCCACCGATCGTCTGGGATGTCGAAAACTTTCCCCGTGGGGCTTTCTATTATGAGAATCAGATCCCGGAAACCTTTTTTGACGAAGTAACCTGAATTACGGTCACTGCCAACACCTAGCTACAAATAATTAGAAATCACCCAACAAGCCTGAGGAGAGAGGAGCATGGGGCTCAAACATCGCGGCATTCTGCGCATTGCCTACGTCCGCCTGGGACTCAACGATAACCGTCTGACCCAGTCACTGAATTTTTATCGCGACCGTTTCGGCATGCTCGAAAGCATGCGCGACAGTGAACGCGCCTACCTGCGCTGCTGGCACGAAACTTTTCAATACAACCTGGTACTTGAACAGACCGCCGAGAACCAGCTTATTGAAATCGGATTTCACGTTCGTGATGAAGAGGGTCTTGATCACCTCACCAACAAAATTGAAGTCGCTGGTATCCAGGTAGAACAATCCGCCGCGAACGAACCACTCAACGGCATGGGCCGTTCCATTTCCTTCACTATCCCCGGCGGACAGCGCCTGCGTCTGTTTGCCGACATGGCACAGAGCGGCTATGTCACCGGCTTTGAATCTCCTGACTGGGTTACCCCGCGAGAATTACGCGGCACCGCCGCGCCCATGTTTTTAAACCACGTCGGCCTCACCAGCGCAGACCCAGGCGCGACCATCGACTTTCTCTCAGACGTACTGGGTTTTGGTCTGTCGGAAAAAATCGTCAGCGAAGACGGCAAGCGCCTCTCGGGGCTAATGTTTCGCATGTGCCGAGATGTTGGTGGTCAGGAACTGGCCATCTTTCCCGGTGAAGATGGTCACCTGCATCACATTGCCTTCACCAAGGAAGATCCCAACGACATTCTGGTCATTGGCCAGTACCTGCGCGAAGACGGCATCAATATAGATAGTTACGGACCGACCAAACAGTCCTACGGCAATACCTTCTCACTGCACTTTTTCGACAATTTTGGTATTCGCCTCGAACTCTGCTGCGGCGGCCGCAATATCGACGCCCATCCGGAATCTGAGCCAGTAATCTGGGACGAATCGGAGCTTTCCAAAGCGCTCTCTTATTACGACGCAGACGTCAATCCGGGGTTCTTAGATCACTCCCTGTAGCCTTTATCTAAACAACTAGCCAGATCCAGGCCGGCCGACACTTCCAGCAAATACTGACAGGAAACCTTCATGCGGATCGTTATTCAAGGCGCAGGCGCCCTCGGATCAATCTTCGCCGCCCACCTGGTGCGTGCTGGCGAAGAAGTTACCCTGCTGGCCCGGGGCGCACGAGCTGAACAGCTTCGCCGTGAGGGTGTAACCATCACCGGATTACTCGACGCCAACATCAAGGTTCCCATTGAAACAGACCCCGCTACTATCGGGCCGGCAGAGCTGTTCATTACTACCGTAAAAACCTATGACACTGAATCAGCCCTGGCACCGCTCGCCAGCGCTGAATTCGAAAGCGTGCTATCCGTTCAGAATGGCGTGCTTAAAAACACGCAATTAGCGGCCATATTTGGCAACCCTACACTGCTCGGGGCCGCAGCAAATGTGAGTGGTGAAGTACTCGCGAACGGCGACGTGCTATTCACCCAAAATCGCGGACTCTATATTGGTGAACCTGACGGTGGGGTTTCAGAAAGAGTTCAGGCGATCACTGATATTTTCCAGAACTCGGGGATCGAAACAATCGCCGCTGACCAGGTCGGCACCGTAGAGTGGTCGAAATATATTCCCTGGAGTGCAGTGATGGCGTTATCGGTGCTAACTCGCATGGAAACGTGGAAATTCTGCACAGACCCTCATGGCGCTCAGATAGCCGCAGAGATGGTACGCGAAGCCGTTGCCGTCGCAAAAAAAATGAACATTACCGTTGATGATAATGGTCCGTTACCCGCTGCCAGCATTGCTAAAGCCGACGCCATCGGCGCGCAAAAGCTAGTACAGCAAGTCGGTCAGCGCTTTCATGATCAGGCCCCCAATCATCGTATGTCCACGTTACAGGACCTGCTTCACGGCAAACGATTAGAAGTTAACGAAACCCTCGGCCACCTGCTCAACCTGGCTCGAGAGCACAACATCGATACTCCAGCCTCCCGACATGCTTATCAATTAGTTAAAGCCATCGACGCTTTTCAGTAAGGCGGTTTACGCTATTTTTCTGTTTTAAAAAAATACCCTGCGCCAGCCTCAATGAGTGACCGCTACCAAACCAACATTCCTCCAAAAAAATTCACCCCTCGGCGCCAACCTCTACTCCTCATGGACATCCTCAGCATGTCCGATTTATGTTGTCCAAACACGCTTCCCGTCAAACCTGTTTTACGCAAAACAACGTCTCTATTTAGCATGTTTCCGGCAACTAGTTAACCGGGACACAACCCAGCGTCATTCGTTGGATCCTCCAGCAACAAGCCCCAGACACCCCCACCCACTGACACTATCCGAAAAAAACCTCCTCCCCGGCAAATCATCGGCACCAAATAAATTACCCCTCCAGCCAAAACCCCGACCCCACCAATTTGATCCAGTGCCAATAATCACTCAAGACCTAACGGAAATTGCCGAAACAATTTACGTAATTAAATAAACCCGGCAGTTCCTGTCGGTCACAGCTGCCCACTTCCGAAATCTGGCGTTTACGACTCCCCAACAAAAGGAAGTCCTCTTACGCCATTTGCTAGCAAGCACCTTTAACTGCTTAGCAAAAATAAGAACATCTGACGACCGTTACTGAGAGAGGAGCATAAGCGTGAACATTTCAGACCGAAGAAGCGGAACTATCCAAACACTTGCATGGTATCTGTTAACAATCAGCCTGTTAACCGTGGCGACGTTCAGCAAGGCGGCTGAAATCGTTGAAAGAACGATCCTAAACTCGGCATCAATTGATAGCCTGTTAGATGAGACCCTCGACGGCAAGCCCTTAAGGACTTTGATCACTCCTGTTCAGGAACGAATGATCCGCGACTACGGCTTTGAAATGACCTTAATTCATCGCCAGGAAGTGTTTTTCGATGAAAGCCTTATCGAACTGACCGAGCGCTATGCGGACGAAGTCAAATTAACTGAAAACAACCGCATCGAGGGCTATGTGGCGGGCATGCCGTTCAAGGAGATCAACATAGACGACCCCCGAGCCGCCGTAAAACTCGCGTACAACTTTCTACGCGCGCCATGGATGGGGCAAAACGTCGATTACGACCCGATGTATTTTCTGATTATTGACGGCAAAAAAGGCTTACAAAGGCAACAGGGATGGCGATTTCAACGCTACATGCTTGAGGGGCAGAAACAGAACCCACATAAAGAAGACTCCCAACTCTCTAAATATCAGTCTCTCTTCGCTCAATACCCACAGGACATCCGCGGTCTGGGCGTACTGACCGTCAACTATCAAAACAATCGTTTGCCCGACGTATACGCTTACGTTAAGCAACTACGCCGTGTACGTCGACTATCCAGCGGTGCCTGGGCTGACCCGGTAGCAAGTAGTGATTTTTTAACCGATGAATTATTCGGTTTAGACAGTCAACCGAACTGGTATGAAAAATGGGAACTGTTGGAAAAGCGCTGGATGTTGACCACCGTCCACGGCGAGTCTTTTGGTCTGGACGAGTATGAAGATAACCCCGAGTTGCGATACCCAAAAATCAAGTTAAACCAGCCTCCCCATTGGAATTTTGAAGAGGTCTATGAGCCCCGTGAGGTCTGGGTAGTTAAGACCACCATGAACGAAAAACATACCTATGCAACCCGGCATTACTATTTTGACGCTCACCTTTACACGCCCATGCTGCCGTGGCAGGAAGCCTACAACGAAAAGGGCGAACTCGAAAAAGTAATGGTAATTGGCTATCAGAGCGTTCCATGGGAAGACGGGGTGTCTGGTGTGGGCGCGGGTATCGTCTCCGCGATAGATATAAAAAAGATGCACGCCACCGTTCTTTACAACGCCCCACTCGACCAATACCGAATAAACAACCCCTACGCGGTGGCTAAAGAGTTCGCGCCCCAGTCGCTCTCAAGACGATTCAAATAAACCTGTTAACCGACTTTGAGCGGATTGGAGACCAAGTAGTGAACGTAAAAAAAATACTTCTGACGCTGTTAACTATAACGGCACTGTTAGCGCTAGTTGCCGGCGTAAATACAGTTTTCTATCAGTACATCACCACCTCGTCTCAGTCGCTTGAAAACGATGCAGTAACTGTCAACCTGGCGTCGCATCAAAGTACCCTGGTGCAACAAATCGCAAAGACCCTCTATCAACTCGAAGACCAGCACAAACGCAACCGCAGCACCGCATCGCTCCTCGCAGAATTAAAAAAATCATCTGAAACGATTGAGCAAACTTTAACGGGTTTATCACAAGGCGGCACCGTTACCGCCCTCGATGGCTCGGTATTTACGTTATCTAAAGCACCGACGGCGAACACCGCACGACTCGTAGAGCAGGCACGTCGAATATGGGATCCTTACGCAAAGGAAATCAACAAGCTATTGCAAATCGGTGACGATGCGACAGAGCGGGATATTGGACGTTTGTTACGCAGTGCCCGCGGCAAAACCAACCCCCTTACCGCCATCACTACAAAAACATCAGTAGAACTTGAAGTCTGGGCAAAGACAAAGGCCGATGGGCAACAGAACATCATCATTTATACAGCCGTTGCCATCGTCAATGTCTTAATGATTGTTATTTTCCTCACCTATATCACTATTCGCCGAGGAAAAGAGTTATCTAAGACCGCCGCTAACTTAGCCGAATCAAAAAACCAGACTGATTTAATACTGAATACTATCGACGAGGGCCTAATACTCATTGATCAGGACTTTGCTATCGGACCCGTACAGTCAAAAGAAACAAGTTTATTACTACGTACCGACCAGATTGATGGAAAAAGCTTACTAGATATATTAAAACCGCAGATACCTGACGCCCAATTTAAAACTGCGCGGGAATATATTAATTTAATGTTCAAAAAGCGCGTTAAGGAAAAACTTATTCGCGAATTAAACCCGCTGAAAGAGGTAGAGCTAAATTTTCATAACCATGATGGCACCTTCGATACGCTCTACTATAGCTTTAATTTCAACCGCATCGTAGAGAATGGCGAAGTTGTCCAGCTACTGACAACCATCTCTGACATTACCAAATCAGTATTACTTGCCAAACAGTTAAAACAATTTGAGGCAGACGCTGCCGAACAGGTCAATCTCGTTTTTAACATCATTCACGTCGCACCACGCGAGCTTGATGGTTTTATTAACAGAATGAAAGGATCACTTGATGAAATCAATGAAGCACTCAAAAAAGACCGCGGGGTCGGCAGCCACCAGGAAACGCTGGACGAAATATTTCGGATCACACATCTAATTAAAGGGGAAGCCGGGGTGCTCGGTCTTGACCTTTTTGAATCGAAATTTCACCAATTCGAGACAGTAATCGTTGATCTCAAACAACTTAATAACCTGACTGGTAATGATTTCCTCAGACTTGCAGTTACGCTTGAGGGACTATTCGACACTGTAGATGAGGTCAAATTACTCATCGCTCGTCTCACAGCTATCCAGGATCAGTTTGACAGTGACGAAACCATTTTACCCACACCCTCGGCCACCACTGTCGATCCAATCAGAGAGGCAGTTGAGCGGATCGGCAAACGGATCAGTGATCGACAGAACAAACCAATCGTCTTTAACTGGGAAAGTTTCAATCCAGCTGACATTCCCGACAGGCAACGAGACAAACTCAAGAACATTGTGATCCAGTTAGTTCGTAATGCCATCACCCATGGGGTCGAGACTAAAGACCAGCGGGAAAAAATCGGAAAACCTCCCGTGGCGACTATCACTATAAAAACCTCACTGGATTCAAAAGAAAAACTTCACCTGGTCGTCCAGGATGACGGACAAGGCTTACAAATAGAAAAAATAAAGGAACGCGCGATGATCAGTGGGAAATGGGATTCAGAGGATATAAAAAATTGGACTGATCAAAAAGCTGTCTCTGCCCTGTTTACTAGCGGTTTCTCTACTGCATCGAAAATAGACGAAGACGCAGGTCGGGGGATTGGTATGAACCTAATTAAAGCAGAAGTATCCAATATAAATGGGAAAATCAAAATATCCTCGGCGAAAAATAGATATTGTCGATTCAAGGTAATTGCGCCTGCTGCGTAAAAATCAAATCACAAAGCCACTTGATGATTGGCTATTTTTCAGCCAATTAGGATAACAATCTGAAATAAAAACCCTATGGGGAACACAAACAATCACTCCTTCAGGAATAACAAATAATGACCCATAGATTGATGATAGTAGATGATTCAAACGTGGTCAGAAGGTCCATTGAACGCGCTGTTCACCTGGATAACCTGGAAATCGTCGGCGTCGCAGCGAACGGTGTTGAAGCCGTTGAGTTATTCAAAACCAGTTCTCCCGACCTGGTAACGATGGATATCACCATGCCTGAGATGGACGGCGTGACCTGTGTCAAAGAGCTATGCCGACTCAACCCGGACGTCCATATACTGGTTATTTCAGCGCTAGCTGATAAAGCCACCGCGATCGAGGCACTGGCCAACGGTGCTCAGGGATTTTTAAGTAAGCCTTTCAATCAAAGAGAACTTAATGACGCGTTCCTGGAGTTGCTTGAGGATGAGTGAACACGATATTGCCAATAGTGAAACCCATGACCTGCAGGCTTTTATAGACGGGACGGCCCATTACTTTAGCCACGTTACTGGTCACAACGCGATCGTTGGAACTCCCTATCTCCGCACCGATGAAAACCTTACCCTTGGCTATACCGGTATGATCGGCGTATCCGGCACCCGTAAAGGATTTGTCTACTTCACTAGCACTCGGGAAATGCTCGAGAACATTCTTGACGCGATAGGTGAAACTGACTTTTGTGACGAACATATTGTTGATATCATCGGAGAAATTGCTAATACCATCTCTGGAAACGTTCGTTCACAGTACGGTAAGGATTTTATGATTTCAGTCCCAGCCGTGATATCCGGCGGAAGCCATAAAGTTAACTACCCTGGGAATACTGCAACCTACATCATTCCAATCACATGGAAACAGTACCAACCCAGGCTAATGATTAGTCTTGAATAATTTTAAATACATGCGTAATCACCATAAAAACTCATCTCTTAATTCATAGAATCCAGAAACATAATGAAATAATGAAAAAGTTTTTTAACCTGATCCCCTAATGAATACCCCGTCGAAATTACTAGAAATACAACAGAAGATAATTGGTCTTGAACTTAATAAAATACGCCGCTCAGCAGCAGAAACTGCGTGCCGGCTGCAATTAGAAGATGATCATTTTTTTATTATCTTACCACCGGGAGATACAGCTTACGCGAACTGTGATATCACATCACTAATTATTGCATTAACAAACATCCCAGCTGATACCAAGTTTAATTATTGGGAATTAACCCCACGTGAAACCTCTTTATCACTCGAAGAGACTAGACAGGGTCAAAAAATCATCCTGGAATCACTAGAGTGGAAAATTACCGAATTTTACTCAGCTGGGAAGCCACCAACAGGCATCGATTTATACGCAGACAAAGTTTCCCTTAATCACTGGCCCAATTTTACTGGGCAGTCCCATAGCAGAGACGATTCACGTATTGCTGCACTCTGGATCACCCGTCCCACATCAGTGGTTTCGACGGCCACTACACTGCAAATAGACATCAAAAAGATAAATGACTTCTTCGCATGTTCGATGGCAGCCGGACTGATATCACTTAATCCTTCAGAAACCGAAAACCTGCAATATAGCACCAACCCAATCGAGGAAAACAGGCCAAGAAACCGGTTACCCAAGCGACTAGCTTCGGTATTTAGAGACAAACATTAGCTTTAAATAAATGTCTAAATCCGCTCACAGCCATTTTGCACTCGATTCCGGGAAAATCATTAACGGTTATAAAATCGATAAACTTCTCGGCATTGGCAATTTTGGCATTATCTACAAAGCCGAAGATATACTCCTCAATATGCCGGTAGCGATAAAAGAGTATTTCCCCACTAGCATTGCTAGACGAAGCGATGCAGGCGAAGTAGTGTGCATTATCAGTAATAATGAGCAAGAATTCGAAGAAGGTAAAGGCCGTTTCGTTATAGAGGCACAAATTGCAGCAAAGTTTAATCATATAAATATAGTCAATATACTGCGTTACTTTCATGAGAACAGTACCGCCTATCTGGTCATGCGGTATGAACCCGGCGAAGAACTCAGCACACTGATTGAGAAAGAGCAGTTCCCATCAATTAGTGAAAACATTCTATTACCCATTTTCACTTCGGTTCTAACCGGATTGAAAACACTTCACGATGCCGGCTGTGTGCACCGAGATATCAAGCCCTCTAATATATTAATTCGGGAAACGGGTGAACCGCTGTTGCTGGATTTTGGTGGCGCGCAGGCCAACGATGTATCTGGGGCAACTGAGGTCAAAGTGGTCACACCCTACTACGCCCCCATTGAACAATACGACAGCACGCTTGAGTCATTCCGACCGTCATTAGACATCTATGCTCTTGGCGCCACTCTCTACCGATGCATAAGAGGTAAGCCACCCTGCCGGTCGATGCTCAGGCAAGCAGCTTTTGACGCCGGTGATAAGGACCCTTATCAACCGCTGGTTCCGCAATTGCCCGATGGTTACCCTGCAGAGCTGCTGCAGTTGATAGACCAGATGCTTGAGTTACATCATTCTAACCGACCTCAAACCGTCGATGAAGTGCTCCACAAGCTTGTTGAATTCAGTAAAGAACAATCGGAAAAATTCTACTCCGGTGCCCCTGTGTTGCAGGAAGCCTTATCCATCATCAGTGTTGATCAAGCTGTTAGCGGTTCGTTTGTCGAATGTCTCTCAAAAATCGCGTGCTTGTCGTACAGCTCGTCCTCAGACCCAACCGACCCGCCACAATTTACAATCAATTACCCAGGAACGGTCCCCAGGCACTGGCAAGCAGCTATTTTTACCCGACCGTTTAGCAACCCCCAGTTACTACTCGACGGATCGATCACAGAAGGATCAATAATATGGTTGCTAGAGGCAGATAAAATCGATTTATCCCAAACGCTATCCGACTTCTTTAAACAATTCCAAAAGCTACCGCAGACCGGCCTCAATTTGCTCATTGGCATCATCAGCACGTCACAAGCAGCAAACTGGTCACTGGCGACACTTCGACAAATCCTGCCGCCAAACAATTCTAAAAATACGGTAGCATTGATGGAGCTACGCCCCGACGATTCAGAACACGCCCAGGCATTTATGAATTCACTGATAGCGCTGCGTGAAGCTAAATTACGACTCGATAGATAAGGTAGCGTCTTCACCTTCTCCCAACACCAGCCTTCGTTGGGCGCGAGGGGACGGCATTGCTCCCAACAGAAATCAGCACTCTTAAAGCACCGAAGGCCTATTCTCATTAAGGCACCTACCGACTGCCTCCTCCATCGACGCGACAGCAGAACCTAATACCACTTCGGTTCTTCCCCATCAAGAGCTCATAACCAAGCTTTCTTCCCTGATCACCCCAGGTAGATTGCTCCTGCGCTGACTCCAGTATTCCCACTGGTTGATTAATTTTCAGGCGAAAGCAGTTAGAAACCTTGTTATAAAGAAGCAGCGAATACTTTTCTTTCGGCCAGAAATAACAAAGGAAAAAGCAGATGAATTGGGAAGCAACTGGAGCAATAGCCGATATCGTCGGCGCAACGGCGGTATTAGCGACGCTGATTTATCTGGCCCTGCAAATTCGCCAGAACTCACGGTCGATAAACCAGCAAAACGACATGGCGAAAGCACAAACCATTCAGGCAAGAGCAGATTCCGTCACGCAATTGATGCTAACAGTGAAGAGATGGTCGCTGTATTTGCCAAGGTCATGGCAGACAAACAGAGAATGCCGACTGACCTGGATCCTGTCGAACGAACCAGAGCGAAGTTATTTTTAACGACGCTCAGATCCAACTTTGAGAATACTTTTCTTCAGCATCAGCAAGGGTTTTTGCCTGACGATTTTTACCAGGAGGTTGCCGTGAAGCTCTTTTCAACCTACGGACAAGCGCTTATAAATTTTAATCTACCGCTTACAAAAGGCTCTCGTGCTGAATTAACACGTATTCTGGCTGAGCCAAAGCAATCGACTGACGACTAAACAGCCTGACGAGTGGCATCAGCAGAGGCCACTCGTCAGGTGTTACCAAACGTTATCAGTGAGTCAGCAAAAAAGCACTCACTGCGCCAGCGAAGTCCTCTGGGTATTCGATCATTGCCCAGTGACCACAATGCGGCACGATATAACCCCATGAGTTGTCAATCAGTTCCAGAAACCGGTGGGCGCTAGTGAGCGGCACCACCTGATCATCCTTGCCATTGACCACCAGGGTTTTCTGGGTGACCCGGGCGATAAAATCTTCTTCGTAGAAAAGCCCGCCCTGACTTTTGACCCACTGCATGGTGGCACCATAAGAGATTTTGTTAGTCGGATCGATCGAATTGGTGTGGCGATAATCGATCATCTCCTGGGTAATCTCAAAGCTGTCATTGGTGAGCACGTCAATCAGTTTGATCATGCCTTCTTTGGTGTAGTCATAACCCAGCACCGGTTTCAGAGCGTCGGTAATTTCGGTATTGAGGCCAGCGCTGCCCATCAGTATCAACTTATCGCACAGTTCAGGGTACTCAATAGCAACACCCATGGCCGTGGCACCGCCCATGGAGTTACCCACCTGGTTGGCTTTCTCAAAGCCCATGGCCTTGATAAAACCGGCGACGTGATCGTAGCGGACTTTTTGGGAATAATCACAATCGGCAGGATCGGGGCTGTCGGTTAAACCAAAGCCGAGCATATCAATAGCAATGGTGCGGAAATTCTTAGAGAACAGCGGCATACAGGTAAACCAGTTACCGTAACCATTGGCCCCGGCACCGCCGCCATGAATCAGGATCAGCGGCTCGCCTTCGCCGGCCTCGATGTAGCAGGTTTTTACGCCGCCAACATCTATAAACTTCTTTTCGTATTTAGCTTCGTTAATTGCATTCATGCGTTACTTGCTCCTGAGCTTAGTAATAATAATTTTAGGGTAGCGAATAATATCTGGGGCTGGATTTCGCCATACCGTGCGGCCAGTGACAAACTGCTGATCACTACCCGCAATGTCTGTTCGACACCCCCGCTAAAAATCTATTCCGAACGTTTAACCTCTCGGGCGGCGCCGGTACGCGGTGCTCGTTGAATCCCCCGGCCATGTTCACTGGCAAGCTTACGCCAGGCAACCAGGTTGTGATCAGCCTCAAAAAGCTGCTCTTTTAGCCAGCCCGAGTCATCATCATAAAACTCCTGGGATGCTTCGCGCGCCCAGACGTCATCATCGTTAAATCCGCGCAGGGCTAAGGGTTCGTGGTGGGATTTAAACTCCTGTTTATAACGCTCGACCTGCTCTGGCTTGGTAACGCCTTCCTTACTGAGCACCTGAAAATACATATGCCGACGCTCGTCTATTGGCACATAAAACTCTATCTGAGTAATGTCCACTTCAGGGTGGTTTTCTACGGTGAGAATGCCCGGCAACCACAGCGATATGCGAAAAATAGTCTGATGCTTCCCCTCTGGCCGCACGCTACGCAGCGCGGGCTTGCCATGAATGCTGGCCTCAAACACCGGCTGGTAATTGCCCATTAGCGGGTCCACCACACCTTTGGGTGCGTCATCGCTGTCTCGAATATCCAGTTGCAGGCCATCCTCCGTGGCAAAACCAAGTGGAATCGGTGCATCGCGAGCGGTTAGGTAGTCCGAGTCTTTATGGATGAATATATGCGTGGTGTCGAAGCCATTTTCGGCTCCCAGTCGCCAGTTGGAACCAATTTCGCGACGAATACCCAACGCGTAGCGATCCTCATCAAGAAAGCCTGGTGGCAGATCAAGCGCCAGTGCTGGTGGTTCATCGCCCTCGGCGACATCTCCGAGGAATACGAAGATCAGCCCTTTGGCCTCTTCCACCGGATAAGTTTGTAGCGCCCGGTTACCAATAATCTTGCTATTCGGGTCGGTCATAATGTCGCAGACCTTGCCGTCCTTAAAGTTATAGGTCCAGCCGTGATACCAGCAGGTGATGGTGCTTTTGCTGTAACACTCTAACTTTTCAGACAGCGGCACACCCCGGTGCAAGCAGGTGTTGGCCATACAATAGACCTTTCCATCAATCCGGTTAAGCAGCAGCTTCTCGCCACCAAGCTGGAACGACTCTGGCTGGCCCTCCTGTAGTTCTTCGCCAAAACGCACTGGATACCAGTGGTTGCGAAACCCCAGTTTGGCCTCGATATAACCACCCCAGCTCTTTAACTGCGCCACTACCGCAGGATCTACGATGGGATTTTTAACATCCGTCAAATCATTCAACAATCACACTCCAGAAAATCCGGTCCGTATTCCTCGTCGCCGAGCGGCAAAGGATCTACAGGTGGTAAAGATCCAATGTTGTCTGTACCTGATCATTAATCAGCACGCTACGACGCCGGGCAATACGCCATTGGCCCTGCTCCAGCCGCAGGGTGTAGTAACTGCGGCCGGCGGTCTCGGTTAGCTCTTTAAATCGATAAGCAGAAACCTGCCAGTGGCTGCGTAATGTCGCTTCGTTGCCACTGAACGACTCCAACGCAACCGTGCCGACCAGATGGCTGGTACGCGGCAGCGGGATAGCCGCCGGTGCGGTGCCACTGGTGAACCGCCACAGGCGATCCTCAATCATGGCTTTGTCATCCATATAAACCAACGACACATCGCGCTCTGGATCTTCCGCCAGTTCATGCTCGCCATTCCAGGCCTGCACCCAGTAGATGCAATCATCGCTAAACAGGCTGAGCCAGTCGTCCCAGCGCTGTTCGTCCAGTGCGGCTGCCTCTTCATGCAGTACCCCGGTTAACGCCTGCCAGGTCAAAAAATCAATCTGCTCAGCCATATCAGCTCCTTCCCTGGGTAAGAAGTTCGAGCCAACGGTCATATTGGGTCATGGTGCAGCCCTCGTAGCCAATCACGCCACTATTGGCCAGTTCAATACCGACCGACCTGGCCACATCGTTGGTACCCTCGTGGCGGGTATGTAACCCAAACGACAGATAGCTATCGGTCAGGTTGCGACCTTCCGCCCCACTCTGACACTCCTCAAATTCAGCGTTATCATCCGGGGTACCCATACCGCTGCCGGCAAAAAACTCCTCAAACTGGCGCAACCGTTTAATACGTTCGTCCCGGGGTTCGCCCACCGGAGCAATACAGTAAAAAGTGATTTCGGTACGATCCACCGACAGGGGGCGAAAGGTACGAATCAGGGTCGCCATCTGATCGAGCAGATGCAGATTGGGATAAACCGACAGGTTCCTGAACACGCTGGTCATCCAGCGAGCTCGTTCTTCACCGTAGGCTTCGGTAAGCTCCGGCAGGCGCTTATAAATCGGCCGGTTTTCTGGATTGGGAAAGTTAAACCAGATACCGGTATGGCCATTACCAAAGACCCACTGACCACCTTCTTTTTCATGCATTTTGTCGATCTGCATGGTCTGTATCGCATCGGTGCGTTTGAGTTTGCGCCCGGCCACACCCAATAAGGACGCGTGGGCATAATCTGGATGCAGCCCATCACCGCCGCCATTTTCCAGCATTAGTTTCCAGTTGCCGTTATAGACGCTGCTGGAGTAACCCTTGAGCACCTCAAACCCTTCAGGGGCCTGATCTACCAGCATGTCGATATAGGGGGCGCCACCCAGCAGGTGATCGACCAGTTCCGGCACCTCATCACTGAGGCTGGCGAAGATAAACCCCCGATAGCTTTCAACTCTTGGAACCCTTTTGAGGCCAACTTCATTAACGTGGTCAAGGGGCTGCGGATAGCCGTCTTCTTCGCGCTGAATCCATTGGGCCTCACCACTGCTGGCAAAGGTCCAGCCGTGATAAGTACAGACAAAGTTTTTGCGATTACCGTGTTCGGTACGGCAAAGGCGGGCACCTCGGTGGGGGCAGGAGTTGATAAAGCCATTGATTTGGCCGTCCATATCCCGGTTAATAATCACCGGCTGACGGCCCATGGTAATAGTCAGAAAATCGCCGTTTTCGGGTATTTGACTCTCATGGGCAACATAGACCCATGACCCCTCAAAAATGTGCTCTAGTTCCAGCTGGTAGAGCACCGGGTCGGTATAAACACGTCGGTTTACCCGGTAAACCCCCTCGTCTGGACGACGATCAAACAACCCGGCAAGATCACTATCTTGCCAGGTCATCAACTCCTGCGGTGCATTCATAAGCCTCTCCTGTTAGCAGCAATCAAACTTTAGCGCTTGCGATCCCGAACCCGGGTCTGGATACCGTGATTGGTTTCGCTGGCCAACTTACGCCAAGCAATAATGCAGGCATCAGACTCAAAAAGGGTCTCATCGAGCCAGCCGTAGTCGTCGTCATAAAAATCCTGGGTGGCTTCCCGGGCCCAGATATCATCGTCATTAAAACCGTGGGCGTACATGTCCTTCCAGACCGCATCATATTCACGGCCAAAAGACTCATCGCCCTGCTCACCAGGCACGACCTTGGTCGCACAATGAACGTACCAGTGACTTTTTTCATCTCGCGGCACATACCATTCAAAATGGATCATTTCCGGATCGGGGAAAGGGTCCACCTTGAGCGCACCGGGCATCCATAAAGAAATTTCTCCGGCAATGCGTTTGTCACCACCGTAAATCGCTTTGAGCACCACCTCACCGTCAATCTTGCCCTCAAAATGAGGCACGCCGTGATCCGCCAGGCGATCATAAACTCCCTGCTGTCCCGCATCGGTTTCGACCCGATCCCAGAGGTCGTTCATTTTGCCAGGCGGTGGGGCAAAGCCCAGCGGCAACATAGTCTCGTTGCCGATAATCAATTTTGAGTCTTTATGGATGAAAATATGGGTGGTGTCAAAACCGTTTTCAGCACCCAGACGCCAGTCAGAATTTACCTGGCGACGAAACGGACGCACCCGGCGATCCGCTTCAAGAAAACCGGGAGGCACATCCCGTTCCAGCGCCGGCGGCTGCTCGCCTTCGTCAAGGTCACCTAGATAAATGAACAACAGTCCTTTGGCTTCTTCAACCTGGTAGGTTTGCAAGGCCCGGTTACCGATCATTTTACTGTTCGGATCAGTAAGAATATCGCAGAGCTTGCCGTCCTTGAAATCATAGGTCCAGCCGTGATACCAGCAGGTGATCGTATCCTTGCTGTAACACTCGACCTTTTCAGATAGCGGCACGCCACGGTGCAGGCAGGTATCAGACATGCAATAAACCTTGCCGTCGATACGGTTGAGCAGCAGTTTTTCGCCGGCCAATAAAAACGGCACAGGCTTGCCCTCTTCAACTTCTTCGCTGTTAAGGCTCGGATACCAACAGTTGCGAAAGCCAAGCTTGGCCTCAACGTAACCTTTCCAGGTTTTTATCTGGGCAACAACGTCAGGATCTACCAGAGGCGCATCTACTTTTGTTGGATCATTCATTCATCCTTCTCCTTAATTTTGACTAGTTTTACCACTTAGTTTTTAGCGTGAAACCCAGAGAGTTTCTTTCATAAAAAACGACTCTGCAGACAATCAGGCAGCATCCTATCAATCGATTGATTGACAAACAAGGCACTTGCGTTGATTTCACCCATTTTGAAGCAACGAACTTACTTCAAATCAGAAAAGTAAGATTATCAAAAGGCTGATCTCGCTCGATAAGCCGAACTGTTTTGTTAGCAATCAAAAAACTTTCCCCAACCAACCGCAAGCGGTAACGACACACCCCCGAGAGCTGATTCCGATCATCGCCGCGCTGCAAAGTCATTATCAACCGGCATTCCACCTCAATCTCGTCGCCTTCCTGGGCAACGAGCATCACATTGCCGACAATTCGGCAGGTTTGTGTCGGCGGCTGTGCCGGCCAAAAGCGGCTACTTTTCATACGAATCAAGCGTTCTTTCAGGCGCTGTTGATTGTCGTATATAAGCGCAACGCTATCATTCGGCGACTGCTCATCCCCGGCTGGCACCCAATAAATAGCATCTTCGGTAAACAGATCCACCCATTCCGGGTAACGTCGCTCATCCAGTAATTTGGCTTCCTGATAGAGAAACTCTTCAACCTGCTGTTTAGTCATGCTGTTCATGTTCGCTCCTGTGCGCTAATGAGCTCACGCCAGCGCCGCCATATACCCCGGTGGGCGGTTTCGTCAGATACGTGCGACGACCGAACCGGCCCTTCCTGTTGCTCCCGGTGAGAACCCCGGTCGTAGAGCAGCCATTGCATTGACGGCGACCGACTCAGACCGTGCCATTGGCGTTTAAACATTTCAATATCGTCCGGCGCACCGAAACTTGCCGGCCCATAAAAATCTTCATGGGCCCGCACGCGGGCTACATTAATCTCGTCCGCCACATTCTCTAGCAGCGCCGGGTAGGCGAACACTTCAGTATGGTCAAATGTCACCGGATGGATGACGCGTACCTGATTATTAATCAGCACCAGATTTGGATAGACCAGCAGATTAAAGCCATCACCGCCGTTGACCCGAATCACCTCTTCGGCGTACTCCTGATCGGTAAGGTTTGCACGGACCCCGGCGTGCCAGTCGAGTTCAGACTTTGGCTTGTCGGCACCCAAAATAGCTTTGCGATCGAAATCCCGAAAATCGATCAGCGAGTGACCATTACCCAATGCCACACTCTTTGCCGGGGAGTCCCCGGAAACAATGAAGGCCATACTTTTGCCAATCCGGTCCATCAATACATCTTCAAAAAAACTGTGATGGGTGATGGCCGGGTGGTAGCCGTCCATCGAATTTTCCACCTGCTGCTTCCAGTTACCGGTGTACTGATAACGGGTCACGCCGGACGACAGATCCACCGAGCCTGAGGGGGACAGGTCGGCAAACATATCGATAAATTGGGCCGCCTCGCCGAGGTGGTCTACCAGAGGGGGAACATCTACATTAAAGCTTGCAAAAACAAACCCCCGATAGCTCTCTACCTGAGGTGTTTTTATTAAACCAAAGTCATCCGTCGAGAATTGCGGCGGCTGCCCCGCTACCTCGGGCACGTTAACCAGGCTGCCGGTGCCATCGAACACCCAGCCGTGATAGGCGCAGACAAAAAATTTCGAATTACCCTTATCCTGATGACACAAGGTCACCCCGCGATGGCGACAGGCATTGACCATGACATGCAACTGGCCTTTCTGGTCGCGACTCAAAATCACCGGCTCGGTGCCAATCGTAGTGGTTTTAAAGTCACCCGGATTGCGGATTTCACTCTCGTGACCCACATAAACCCAGGTGCGATGGTAGATCTGCTCCATCTCTATATCGAACACCGCCGGGTCCACAAACAGGTCACGGTGCACCCGATCTGCTTTGACCAGCGCGGGCAAGTCCGTTGCCTTATATCGCTCTCGATTTATCAATTAAATCTCCATAGTTTCACAATAGAAACAAACCTTGGCCGATGTTGTTAGCCGGCTGGCAGTCGACTTCCCTGGCTGTCACTGCCCGGCAGCCCAAACACCCGGATCGGTGCAAAATAGTCAAAATCAAAATTAGTCGGCTGACCGGCCGACAACCCAGGTACCGGCAACAATCTCACGGTCAGGGGTTTATCCAACGCCAGCGCCAACTGGGCGGTATCACGCATCAACCCTTCAATTTTCTGCCTCGGCAAATCACCGCTCACCGGAATCACATCCAGGCCGGTGGCGCCTACCGCAGCACAGGCAAACAGAGTTGCCGTATCGTAGCGCTGCTGCTCGGCGCGTTGCGCCAGCACCGCGTCTTCCAGCGGCAGTAACATTACCCCGCAGTAGCCCGCGCGATTAAAATCCGCCGCATCCAGACTCTGTTTAATCAGCGCCACCGCCGCCACCGTGCCCGGCCCGCCAAAGGGCTCGCCGCTGAGTAGTTCCACCGCCTGCCCGAGCGATCGGGGCAGACTCGGATAAGGCGACGGGGTCATATCAATACCGCGATAATCCAGACCAGTGGCCTCAGCGGCAACTGTTGCAAGTGCATCCAACTCACCACCGAGTTGATTGAAACATTTGGTCAGCGCTGGCCCGGCGGCCCAACGCTGCTCACCGGCATCAAGCTCGGTCAACAATTCAACCAATCGGTCGGCGGATTCAATGGCAATAGAGAAGGCGGCGGGGCTTTCACCATCGTGCCAGGCCGCAGGAAAAAACGGGCTAAAGGGCGGCATATTGGCCACCATGCAGTAGCGTAAATTACCAAAGCCATCGGGCTTCATCGGCGCGTTGTCAATCACCACCTGGGCGGCCGCTGGCAGCAACTGGCTTTTAAATCCACGGCCCTTATCCGCAAGCTGGACCGATGAAAACACCCAGTCGGTGGCACCGATTACCGACGGCAACCCGGCTAAAAGCTGCTCAATAAGTGGCTCATCCCCGGCAGCATTGCCAGCACCCAGGGTACCCAAAGCCAGATGTTTAAATCCGGCCTGACCTGCTGCCTGCTCATAATCAGCGGCAAATTTGCCTAACTCCGACGGCGTCGCTCCGTTTGGCAATAGCTGGTCTAAAGGCTGGGTAGCCAGCCGCAGGCTTTGTATCTCAAAGCCTGCAGCCGTAAACTGCTGCTCTACCAGCGCCGCCTGCTGGCCCAACGGGCGCAACTGTTTCAACATTTCGTTGGCCGTGGCGTGGGCTGGCAGCCTGGTAAAAAATGTAATCGCGCGAATTTCCATACCCAGAACCTTTTTTCAGGAGCCGTGAGAAATGTTTGCCGCTAGCCGGCAAACATTCAATTAAATTGCCGGCGCAGACAACGGCTGATGACCCCAGTCACTGAGTTGGGAGTAGCGCACGACTTCCCAGTTGTCGTCGTCGATGACGATGCCGCCCCAGCCATATTCACAGAAAAAACCGGAAGGCGTTTGCACATAAAAAGAGGTCATTCGATCGTTCGGATGATGTCCCATGCCCGCGCGCACCGGCAGGTTCGCAGCCATACTGCGATCCAGGGCCATGCCCACATCATCCAGGTCGTTTACCTGCACCATCATGTGGTCTATCCGCTTTGGAGTGGGTGCCTCAGCCACGGCAATGGAGTGGTGCCGCCCGGTAGCGACGTGATAGAAGGTTGCATCTAGTACTGGGCCACCCGGAAAAACCTCACCCTTGATGTAATCGCTAACCGTTAGCTGCAACACTTGCTGGTAAAAACTGTTGGTCTGCTCCGCACTTTTTGCCACTGCAACCAGGTGCCCGGCACCCAGCCGACCCGCCACAAAACCACCGGCGACCAACGGCGACGAAAACCGCTGGGTCAGCGTGACAACATTGGGACCGAAATAAAATTCATGCTGCCAGCCGTTGGGGTCCTCACAGCAGTAGAGTTTCTCCACCCGGCGGCTCTCAAGGGTTGCGTCATCGGCCACCACCACCGTTGTACCGGCGGCCTTGAGTTGCTCAACATAGCCATCCAGCGCAGCCTCGGTATCAAACTCCCAGCCGATGGCCTGTAGGTCATCGGTACCATCTTCATTGAGCAGGAAACGCTGCTCGTAATCGTCAATCCGTAGCGCTAGTCCGCCGCCCACCGCAGGGCGGGTAGCCGCTCCGAGGATATTGGCCGCAAAATCTTCCCATTTAGACAGGTCCGAGACGCCAAAAACGAAGTAACCCAAAGCGGAGATCGGTGAGGAGGAGGACATATTTTTCTCCTTTATTCAAACATCAGTTAAATTCAATAGTTTTCATATAAAACAGTTAATTAAGAACAATCAAACCCCAATAAAACCTCTATACCCCTGCCAAAAGGAACGAATCAGCGCCTCATCGAGCAGGGTATCCACGCTATCAGTGCCACGACCACCCAATGCCGCGTAGGAAAACTGATCGCCGTCGCGAATCACTCCCTGCTGGACCAGCTCAGTCGCCTCGCCATCTTCCATGGAGATAAACCCGGCTGGCCCAACAAAATTAGCCTGCTTGATGCGCATGGCGCGCAGTTCCGGGGTGTCATCGGCATAACCAAAAAAGTGGAACACCAGCTCAAACTCATCCACCGCTTTTGGCAGTATCTGCCGCACTGCCAGGGTGTTATGAATCTGCTGAATCACCGCACTGGGGAAGATCGACTGGATGTGGTTGGTGAACACCGGCTCCAGTTCGGGGTGAACATTGAGTATCTCCGGGGCGGCCAGCTTAACCGTCTCGTCGTAGGTGCGCAGATCGCCTTTTTTGTACTCCGAGAGGTCTTCATCTTCTATGCTGAAGGCCCGCAAGATACTGTGCATGCCATGTGGTCCGCCTACCGAGCAACCGCCGCCCATTGACGACCGATAAACCCCAAAAGTGGCGTGAAACAGATGCAACAGGCTGGCGTGATAAGGGTCTTTGGTGTTCTCGGTATAGAGTTTCCAGTTCGACTTGATGTACTGTCGAGAAGTGCCGAGAAACTCCACCGGCTTGCAGAAAACCCGCTTTGCCCATCCGGTCATCTCCTCACCCAAATAATCAGTGAGGTTCATCATCTCGTGATCAAAGGTGGCAAACACCAGCCCTTCAAGCGTCTCGACGCGTAGCTGCTGCAGGCCATGATCGGCCATATCGAAATCTTTAGGATAGCCGCCCTTGCCACCGAGGCCTCGGCGAAATGGCACTCCGATCAAATCACCGGCGGTATCGAACGCCCATTGGTGATAAACACAGGTGTGTGTCTGGGTATTACCGCGCAGATCGCGGCAGACCATGGCGCCGCGGTGGGCACAGCGGTTGACCCAGGCGTGGACCTCGCCATCACCATCACGGCTAACCACCACCGGGGTATCACCGATGAAGGTTGATTTATAGTCGAAGGGATTGGGTAGTTCGACTTCCAGAGCAACAAAACTCCAGGTGGCGCCGCGAAACATTTTTTCCTGTTCCAGGTCGAACAGCGCCGGATCGGTGTAAACCTGATAGGGCACCAGGGTGGGATCATCGGGCCATTTAAGCGGTGGATTTATCGGTTCAGGACGATTCATTTCACTCTCCCGGGAAATATTTCATCTAGCTATCGATTTAAAAATAAACGACAGCACTCACTTATATAAAGAAGCTCAAGTTGAGCTGCTGCAAGCTCACCTGATCGAGCTGGGCCAACCGCGATTCGATCCGCAGTCCTTCGGGCGTTTCAACCAGGCGGTCAAACCGCCGGGCCGACACAACCCCCGGCTCAGGCTCCGTGGAGCGCACTCGAACTACCAGCACATTACTCACCACCTCGATACCGTCATAGTTTTTCGCGGCGCGAATATTGGTAACGAAATGACGGCTAATGGTTGCAGGGTTCTCGGCAATGGTAAAACCCGGAGTTGTCAGCTGCTTAACTCGAATCCCCAGACTGGCATAGTCATCATCAAAATATGCGTTTTCACGACCGTAACGTCGCGGCCGAGTCGCATCTAAAAACGCCGGTGCCAGCACCTTGTAACAAATCTGTGATGTCAGTAGCCCGTACCAGGTTTCATACTCACCCAGGCCCAGACAATCTGACTCCAGATTGAGAAAATCATAAACCGCCCTAAAATCGGCATCGCTTAGTGGCTCACCACTGGGCATCAGCTGGGTCACTGTCGGCTTCATCAGCTCTCTCCTCCACTCATCACTTTCTGCCAGTGGGCTAACAGTGCGAATTCCGACATCTCTGAAAAGGTCGACGGATAAGCAACACCGGGTCCGGGGAAATTCTCAATGGGTTGGTCTCGGTAATGTTTGGTGGCGCGAAAATCAACCTCATACTGGGAACCAATCGAGCCCCGGCAGCCCAGGTTAATCGCCGCCCAGGCTTCGGCATCATCCTGGTCAAAGGTGCCACCGGCAGCAAACGTACGAATACCGATTTCATAACTCTTCTGCTTAAACTCTTCCGCAGCCTCTTTCTCCACCAGCAGCCAGTTCCAGACCTCGGTAGATTGCGCGCTGAGCGGCTGCCAGGTGCGTAAATTGCAAAATGGAATCGGCGGCGTTTTATCATCAAAAGTCACCGAACTTTCCACCCAAGAAGTGTTGGGGAAATTGGTCATCACCTTAGTCAGCCCGCGTGCCAGGAAACGCTGCTGTGCCGCGTTGAGCTTCTGCTGGTAGAGCGGCACCAGATCTGGCGAAAACCCGGCGTAATCCGGGGCCTCGTCTGGGTACTCGAGAAAAATACAGTTATGACCCTTGCCGATCACCACCGCCGGGCTATTAATCAGCTGCTGCAAAATCAGTTCTGGTGGCACTTGCAGGGTTAGATAAGTAATCGGCCCGTGAACGCTGGCTGCGTGAGGGCCGTCGGCGGCAAAGTTGAGTGCACCGAGTTTCCAGTTGGCTTTAAATACCCAGCGCTGCGGCGGGCCGAGCACTTCCATGCCGCCCTGGGTTCGATTAGCAAACAGGTCAATGTAAAAACGGGAATCGCCCAGGTAATCATCAAGCGCCGGAGCTGTTTCATCCCAGGTGCCGAACACCAGCCCGGCATAACTATCCACCTGCGCCATTTCGATCAGACTGCTTTTGGATTCGCCGATCTTCTCCGCCACCTCGGGTGGGTAAGCCGTCGCCTGCAGCTTGCCGTCAAGACCATAAATCCAGCCATGATAGGGACAGGTAAAGTTTTTCGAATGGCCGGCGTCGGTCCGGCACAGCTTCACACCGCGATGGACACAGCTGTTGTGAAACGCCCGGATACGTCCGTCTTCGCCGCGCACCACCAGCACCGGATCATTACCCAGCTGACGGGTGACGTGATCACCCGGTTCGGGAATCTCGGTCTCGTGAGCCAGAAACAACCAGCTTTTGGCGAAAACCTTTTCCTGCTCCACCCGCCAGATTTCTTCGTCGGTAAAAATAGCCCGTGATGCCGTACCGGCCTCAACATCCACCCAGGGGCCCACAGAGTTACCCTGTCGATTAAACGAGTTCATCTCTCTCCCTACAATCAAACGTTGTTGTTATTAGCAGCATGCAAACCCTGGAAAAGAACCTAGCAACGGCGTGAACACCGTTCAGATTCCTCTACCCACTAACCCTTGAATCACACCGGGTAATCAACCGAATCGACACTCTATCAATCGATTGATCGATAATCAACCGAAAATAATACGTATCCAAAACCTGACCAAGCAAACCATCGAGAAAACCCGCAGATAAATTCCGCTAGACCACCTACAACAAAAAAAACCTACTTATTCCAGAGGCCCGTTTACTCGTCAGGCTTTCCGAGCAGACCGTAGACTAAAACCTTATATATATGCTCACTAACGATTACCGGATCATCGTATTCGTCACGATGCTGCGGGAAGCGCTGGCGCAGAGCCGCTATCTCAAAGTGATGCACCACCATGCCGATGAGGGAATTCGCCGCCATGCGCGCGTCGATGTCAGGATTAATCTCTTCGAGCAATCGCCAGGTCTGTTCAAACTGCTCGCCGAGCAAAACATTGGCCATTAATTCCATGCGCTGGGGGTTACCCTCCAACTGCTCACGCTTGACCAGGCCAACAAATTCCTTGTTCTCTGCCGCAAAAGTGCAGTAGTGAAGAAGATAATCCCGCAACCGCTGCAGTGGCGGTGTCGGCGCATCAAAAATCGCCTGCCACTGCTCCGCGCAGCTTGCGTAGCTAGCCTGTAACACTCCCAGGTAGAGCGCTTCCTTATTTGGAAAGTAGTGATAGAGCGTGCCAATGGTCAACCCCGCCGCCGCCGCGATGGCACGCATGCTCACGCCGCTGTAGCCGTGATCAGCAAACAGCGGTAACGCGTTAGTCATAATTCGCGCCGCGACTTCATTGTCCTGGGGTTGCACGGCTGCCGCTGCTTTGGCCAATCTTATCTCCATCATTGAATTTCGCTTACGAATCGCTTTCAGTGATTCTATCGATCAATTGATTGAATCACAATTTGATACCCGATTCGTAGCCGCAACAGCCCATCCATTACACTCACGACTAATTTT
>QNFC01000003.1 GCA_003645395.1 Gammaproteobacteria bacterium | reverse complement strand
GGTACTTTCTTCAGGTATCCATCACTATTCCAGTTTTCGGCCGGTGGGGTGCTAGTCGGTTTGGTGACGAGTGCGGCCAATCCCTGTTCGCCCGAGGGGTAGTGAAAATTATCGAGCCGATAGAGGTCAAGCGCTGCCTCTATTGCGCGGATGTCCTGACCAGCTCGAACGATACGCGCCTGTCCTGGGCGCGACATTATTCTTGGCACCACCAGCGCCGCCAGCACGCTGAGAATGACTACCACAATCATCACCTCGATTAAGGTAAAGCCGTTTGACCTGCTGGGATTTAAGTTTCTTTGAGAGTGCATGGAGTTGCTCGTTAGTTAAATGTATTTGGTCAGTGAATCAGAGTGTTGAGGTCGAGCACTGGCACCAGGATCGCCAGGACGATTAGCAGTACCACCCCGCCCATGGCCAGTATGAGTGCCGGTTCCAGTAGGCCGACCAGCATCTTTACCCTGCTTTGAAATTCTGTTTCTAGTAGGTTTGCCGCATGCTCTAACAAATCTGCGAGGTTTCCGCTGCTCTCGCCACTATGAATCAACTGGAGTACCAAAGGTGGAAAGTAGCCGCTGGATTCAAGTGCGAGATACAGACTATGTCCTTCGATAACTTCGCGCTGAGCAGTGATTATTGATGCGTGAATAGGGCGGTTGTTTACCGCGGATGCGGCTAGTTTCAGTGCGTCCGGCACGGGTACCGCGCTGCCGCAGACCAGGCTCATGGTCCGAGTAAAGCGTCCAATTTCCATGCTATTGATTAACGCGCCGATCAGTGGAATTCGCAAAGTCAGGTCGTCTAGTCGCAATCGACCAGCGGGAGTGCGCCAGGTCATGACCAGAAAAGTTATGGCCAGACCAGCGAAGAGAACTGCCAGCCAGCCGAACTGACGTATTAGATCGCTCAGGCCCAGTAAGAGTCGGGTCAGTAGTGGCAGTTGGACATCCATGGTGTCGAATACTTCTACTACCTGGGGCATCACGTAGGCAAGTAACGCGATGACAATGGCGCCAGCTACTAGTCCCAGTAAAATAGGATAGGTCAACGCCAGCAGCAGATTTTGCTTCATCTCTCGGCTGCGTTCAGCATAGTCCGCTAACTCGTTAAGTACCTGGTCAAGGCGGCCGGTACGCTCACCTGCTGCCACAGCTGCAACATATAACGCCGGGAATTCGTGGGGATATTTAGCCAGTGCGGTAGCAAAATCCTGACCTTCCATGACCTGGCCGTAAATGCCCCGCAGGATCTGTGTGGCTGCCGGCGTGGTTTGCTGTGCAACGGCACTGAGAGCCTCCGCCAGCGGTTGTCCGCCAGCTAACATGGTTGCAAGCTGACGCATAACCAACGCCAGAGCAGCAGCACTGAGCTGACGACGAGAGTGTAACGGGCTGAAAGGTCGTTTTTTCGTGTCAGTACGGTGCGGGCTAAGCGACAGGGGATTAAGTTGCTTAGCCCGCAATAACTGACGCGCATCGACCGTGTCGTTGGCGCTGATCTGACCACGACGTGTACGTCCGTTAGCATCTAAAGCGGTATAGCTATAGTTGGTCATTTATTTGTCAAACTCGACAAATTACCGTTCACTTATCGCTGATACGGCGTAACTCTGCCAGCGAAGTTTCGCCGGCAATGAGACGTTGACGTCCGCTACTTTCCAGGCTACCAGAATATTTTCGAGCAGCCAGTTCGAGTTGTGCCTCTCCGGCACCATCATGAATCAGCTGGCGGATTTCGTCGTTAATCAGTACTAATTCAAACAGTCCGATACGGCCTTTATAGCCACTATTGCCGCACTGATCGCAGCCCACTGCCTCATATATCTGTGTATCAGCCCGAAGTTTTAATTCAGCTGCTAGTGTCGGGCCAGGGACTACCGTTTTTTTGCATATCGGGCACAATTTACGTACCAGTCGTTGTGCGAGTAATCCACTGAGTCCGGCAGCGAGCTGAAAAGACTCAATCCCGATGTCCCGCAAACGAGCCACCGCACCCACGGCGCTGTTGGTGTGTAGGGTGGAGAGCACCAAATGGCCGGTAAGACTTGCCTGTACAGAGATCTGAGCAGTTTCCAGGTCACGAATCTCACCGACCATCACTACGTCAGGGTCCTGGCGTAAGATTGCGCGTAGGCCACGGGCAAAATCCAGGTCAACCTTTGTATTGACCTGGGTTTGACCAATACCTTTGAGGTGATACTCAATCGGATCTTCGACGGTCATGATATTGCGCGACTGATTGTTGAGTAGATTCAACAACGCATATAGAGTGGTTGTCTTGCCGGAGCCGGTGGGCCCGGTAACCAGTAAAATCCCATGTGGTTTGCGTGCGAGGCGGTCAAGTTCGGCCATCTGCTCGGTGGGAAAACCAAGCTCTTCGAGCTCAAGCAGCGTTGCCTGTTGATCGAGTAGTCGCATAACTACTCGCTCGCCATAGGCTGAGGGCAGGGTTGAGACTCGTAGATCGACGTGGTGTTGGCCGGATTGCACTGAAATGCGACCATCTTGGGGTAACCGTTTTTCAGCAATGTCGAGACGTGCCATCACTTTAATGCGCGATGCCATTAGCGGGCCGAGACCGGCGTCCAGACTCAGGACCTCTCTCAGTACGCCATCTACACGAATGCGCACCACCAGGCGGTCCGCAAAGGGTTCAAGATGAATATCCGAGCCAGTCTGGCGAATCGCTTCCGCTAATAGTGCGTTAATCAGTTTAACAATTGGCGCGGAGGAATTTTGGTCGAGTAGATCCTCCGGTGGTGGCATTTTCTGCGCGAGTGTCGTCAGGTCGTAATTCTCCTCGAGGTCACCCGCGATCATCGTTGAGCTACTGCGTTCCGCGTCATAGAAAGCAGTTAACAGGCGGTCAAATTCTTCGTCTGAATGAATGTTAATTGATGCAAGTGAGCCTGAAACACGTTGCATTTCGAGCAGAATTTGATGTGATGTCGAGTTGCTGCAATGTAAGACTGATGTGCCGTTTGTTTGCGGTTCTAGCAGCACACTGTTGCGCTTGGCAAACCGATAGCCAAGTGGGTCAGTTATCGACACGGAGGTGGTCTCGCTAGTCGTTGGCTCAGTGTGAAGATTAGGGGCTTCACTGGTCACGGTTGGGTAGTGCCGCCTTCAGCAGGGGTAAAGACGTTGAGCTCTGGCAGGACAGCGGCGTTAGCGTTACCGGGGAAGATTTGTTCAGCCTGCAACCTCTGCTTTAACTGACTTGCCCGCATGTTCTGATACTTACCGCCGGTCAGGGAGCGAGCATCCGCCTTGTCGCGAACGATTTGAGGTTTTATGAATACCATCAATTGACGCTTTTCGACATCGGTGGATTGATAGCGAAATAACCGCCCAAGGATAGGCACGCTACCGAGGAAAGGTACCCGCTCATCGGTAGTGATCAGTTGATCATCAATCAGGCCTCCGAGAACAATCGTCTCATTACTGTCGACCAAAACAGTGGTGTTGATGGAGCGTTTATTAGTGACCAGGTCGCTAGCTCCCAGCGTTTTGATCGAAGGTATTACGCTGGATACTTCCTGATGTAGTTCGAGCTTGATGGTGCTGCCTTCGTTGATTTGCGGCTTGACTCTTAGCGTGACTCCGACGTCCTCCCGCTGGATAGTCTGAAACGGGTCGACCGAACCACCTCCTGCTCCGGTATCAGTATATTGTCCAGTAATGAAAGGAACGGACTGCCCGACAAGAATCTCTGCTTCCTGATTATCCAGTGTCATCACCGAGGGTGTGGACAGTATGTTCGTCGTCGCATCAGAGCTCAGCGCCCGCAAAAGCGCCGCAAAGTTGGTACCGCCCGAGCCAAAATTGCCAAGTGCCAGGCTGAGCCCCTGGTCGAGTATCGGGATGCCAGATTCGGCACCAGCTAAAATATTGGTGATACTAGACCTGCCATTGGCAAAGTTGGTTGCGCCCACGGCGTAGCCGCCATCCCGACCGTCAATTACCCACTGAACACCCAGTTCGTCAGCGGTGCCAGCGCTCACGTCAGCGATAATCGCTTCTACCAGCACCTGAGCGCGGCGCACATCCAGCTTGCGAATAACCTGACGCAGGTCGTTATAAGCGGGTGGTGGCGCAGTGATAATTACTGAATTTGTGTTGCTATCTGCCTGTACGGTTATCCCGTTATCACCATCTTTACCCGTTGTGGGGATAGTGCCAGCAAGTATCGGCACGATATCCTCTGCGCTAGCAAAATTCAGATAAACAACATGAGTGTTGCTCTGCTCACCGGTGGGCATGTCAAGATGGGCAATAATACCGCGCATGCGGATGCGCCCAGGCAGGTCGCCACCCAGCAAGATGCTGTTGCTGCGGGAGTCGCCAACAAATTGAACGCCCTGTAAATTGTTTCCGGTACCGCTTTGCAAAGTTGTTAATATCGCAGAAAGTTCGTCTGCTGAGGCGTTTTCTAGTACCACAACTTCAGTGTTTATCTGGGTCGCCACGTCTATTTTAGCGATCAATGCCTTGATTCGCTCTACGTTGTAGGCATGGTCGCTGAGCAGCAGGATATTAGAATTTGGGAAGGCAGCCAGGTGGGCGTATTGGGGTACTAAAGGGCGTAGGGCAGGCAGTAGCTGCTGAGCGGGCATGTTTTTGATTTCGATAATTTCGGTGACGATATCGCCCCCGGCTACGGGTGTTGCGGAAGTTCCTGCTACCACCCCACTGGTCTTGGCATTCACATTGGGAATGATTTTTATTACTTGCCCACTGCCCACTGCCGAGAAGCCGTGAACGTCAAGAATCGACAGAAAGACATCGTAAAGCGCGTCGACATCCATTGGCTCAACAGAGATAACTGTCACTTTGCCGGCCACGCGAGGATCGATTATGAAATTAGTGTTGGTTACCTCCGCCACCGTATTGATCAATGCGCGGATATCAGCATCCTGCAAATTCAAGGTGATTTTTTGAGCCTGAGCGTTCAGGGCGCAAATCAATAAAAGTGCGCTGATTAACCATGTTCTTAAAGGGTGTGGAAAGGGATGTGGTTTAGGCGTTGGGGTCATTCAAACACTTCAGTAGCAGGGGTTAAATTAGCAAGCAGGTTAGAGACTAGACTCTATCTGGCGGCAGGCATGCTCAATTCTTCATAATAAAATAAAAAGATAACGGCGCTTTTTGTCGTAGCACTTTCAGGTGCAACTGGTCGGCAGTAGTCAATTCGTTTAACAATTCAGTTCGGCTAGCGCCTTCACCGGCAGATACAGTATTGACTTTCGTTATGAGATCACCAGGCTTTAACCCCATTTTTTTGAACACCCTTGAATATTTGCTTGGTGATAGACGCCATCCGGATTGGCCACTGTTAAGCGTTACTGCTTCCGCAGGGATGGCGTCTGCTAGCGCATTTTGATCGAAGGAGAGGCGTTTATTAAATCCGGTGCTGATGGGAGATTGACCGCCGATGGGCAGAGAGAGTTGCAAGGACTCCCAGGTCCCATTGTGTTCAAGGATGACTCTATCTGCGTAGATTTGGGTTATGCGGGCGTTGCCAGGTACGGTATCGTTTAGTTGATAGCTGTGGTCTCGGCCATTTTGCGAGCTGATAATAGCCCTCGCAAGGTTGGGGCTTTCAGACATTACCACCCCGCTTAACTTAAGATTCAGTTTAGTCGGCGGTGCGTGTAATGGGGGAGAGGATGGGCTCTCCGAGCGTTCAACGCCAAACAGATTTGCGTCTAACAGGGTTTTTAATGAATCAATGGGTTGTGTGATTGCAGCGGGCGTGGGGAATTTGATCGCAGATTCGCTAACTGGCGCGGAGCGATCACTGATTAATCCGAAGGTCACTGCCGCTATCAATATTAAAATTGCACCGTTGACAGCCATCATCGCCGGTTTAGTGGGTATCGGATTCAACCTTAGTCACACCATGATTGCGCCGACTCTTCGGCCTGTTTAAGTTTCGCCTGGCGATCAGACCGTTCTACGTAGCTACCTGCTTCATCCAGCACCCGCTTGTTCATAGATTGGTTCAGGCTCTCAATAGCTCGGCGCGCGTTAGCGCAATTTTTTGCTCGAGCGTCGTCGTCGGCTGTGGCCTGCGCCTGCACTTCTTGTTGGTTAAGTCTGTCGTTAGTATAGTCGGTTTGGCGCTGCTCAAATTTTTTACGCTGTTCGATCCCCAATTCCGGCGAAATAGCCGGTGGCGGAGGCGGTTTAACCCAGTCTGAGTCGACACCTGCGGGCGGTTGTTCCCCAAAATGGATCTGGCCGTTGGCGTCAGTCCAGCGATAAATTTCTGCCGCTGCTAATGCCGGTGTGATAACTAGCAATAGCAGTACTGTTAGCCCTCTATGAAGCGAAAATCTAAGGTGATGTGTCAATTTTTTCTACCTTTATCATGATCGACTGGTTTCGATTTCGGTGGTGGTTGGTGCGCGCGAGAATACCTTTGCCTGATGCGTTATAGCCCACAGTAATTCCACCAATTTGGGTCCATTCTCCAAGCGTTGTTACAGTTGTCGTTTCCAGGTGCTGGGTTTCTAAATTATTGCCACCAACAAAACTCTCTTTACGGGGGCGGACATGTAGATGTACCTGGTTGTCATTAAGCTGTGCCACAACGACAAAGCCCGTCATTGCACTGCGATAGCCAAGGGCCGGCCGCGGCAGACCAAAATAACCATACTGATATTCTGTTATCGGAACTTCCTCGCTAATATGAAACTCTGCCTCGTAACCTTCGACTACGGTGACCTGCAGTTCACTTCTATTGCGATCGCGCGTGTTGTAATGAGTGGTCGAAACCGATCCAGTTACTCCTGTTCCGAGTGAGCGTGGGTCGATTGGCAGAGAGCCTTCTGGGTCATTGGTTTTTCTATTCTCGTCTCGAACACGGGCGTTAACATGTCCCGAAAACTGGCTGGTGCCATGTCGGTGTTGTTGCTCTTGTTTGACGGTTATCAACAGGGTAGCCGGCAGCTGGTCAAGTTCGCTGATGAGCTGCCGCACCGTGTGCAGGGTGGCCGGGTCGGTGCGCAGGAAAACTTTGTTGTTTTGCCCCGTCAGGTAATCACCCTGGCGTATTAGTGGTTTTATAGTCGGCAGTAGCTGCTCGGCCGGTCGATGATTGAGGGTAATGATTGTCAAGCGTGTATCGGCCGCCACAATTTCGCTGAGCAATGCCAGCAACAGAACTGCGCAAAATTTCGACCCATAGCGAAGCGGTAGGTTCATCGTGCAGGCGCTACTTAGAAACCTAACCGACGAAACTCGGTTTCAGGCTCGCTCATCGCCCATATTTCGTCAAATTTTCGATTAAGCTCCAGAGTGCGCAGCGAGTCTTGATAGCAGCCCCTGCCCTCTGGCCGATCGCCAATCTCTCGGTAGAGGTAGCAGCTATTGTCGAAAGTCAGAAACGCATTAGCGATGCTGGCATGTTGGCTGGCGGGCCGACGGATCTCCATGAAGCTACTGAGTCTT
The DNA here is from genome assembly GCA_003645395.1 of Gammaproteobacteria bacterium. Taxonomy (GTDB): domain Bacteria; phylum Pseudomonadota; class Gammaproteobacteria; order Immundisolibacterales; family Immundisolibacteraceae; genus QNFC01. Next base: position 20,034 of record QNFC01000003.1, on the reverse strand, counting down.
CGGGCCAGTTCCACGAGTCTATGCCCCTGGCGGATAGCATTTTCAGACCGTTGTATCAGGATATTGATTCGTGCTACGCGACTGTTTTCGACCACAAAGGTACGAATTGCCGTACAGAACGAATCGTTGTCGAGAAAGGTGTTATCAAAATCTTGGGTGAAAATATTAATCTTACGGCGAGCGCGCAGGGCCATAGAGTGGGCGTGTGGTACATACTCACTATAACGTGTTAGTAAAAATGGTGTCTCATCGAGCGGGGGATCCGGCGGCGCAGGAGGTGGGTTCATTTCTCGTCACCTGTGTGGAAGTTTGTTTTGTCGAGGAGTAGCGTCAGGCCATGGCGGCTAACGAGCAGGGTGATAAGATCGTATCAATCAGGCGAGTAGATTGATCGAGAAACCCATTGGTTGTGTCAAGTTTCGGCCCAGGCTGTCGATTACAGCGTAGGCAGCCACTTGTTGGCGTCGGGTAACGGCATAACTGGGGAATGATGTTGAATAGCCTGTTGTTCCTCGTTTGGGTTGGGCAAGCGGGCTTGAAATTTGATTCGATTTCCGTGTTATCCCGTCGCCGTTTAGCTCCAGTTTTTTGGCTGGGGAACGGTCGTGTGTAGCGGCACTGGAGAGATTCATCCCGCTATTTTGCGGTTTTGTAACTCTCGCGTCCAATTAATCGATATTAGTAACAGCTAGTTTGGGGTTGCGTACAAAAGTGTCGGCGGTAAATTTGTTCAACGATTGGTGGAGTCGTTTGCGATTACTCCAACCCTTTCACGGTCACGGGTCAGATCATTTTTATGCAAGTTAATCTTTATTTGGATCCCTTAAGCAAGAGAATTGTGGTGATGCGTAGTAGATGGCTAGCGACGTTGGTGTTGGTTGTTTTGGCGCCGCTGCAGCAGGCTGTTGCAGAAGTTTATGGTTACAAGGACCATGCACAAGCTCTTTATTACACAGATAATCCAATTGATGACCTTTCCTTTCGGCCAATCAATGATGCAGCCAAGGCAGCGCGCCAGCGCAAGCGTAGCCGCGTCAGCAGAGCGACCGGCGCTGATCGAAAAGTTGTTAACCAGCTAATTGAAAAATGGGCCCCTTTTTACACGCTGGACCCTAATTTAGTTAAAGCGGTGGTCGAGGTTGAATCTGCTTATCGGATTCGTGCCGTTTCTTCAGCGAATGCCCAGGGCTTAATGCAGCTGATCCCTGCAACCGCAACGAGATTTGGCGTTGAAGATCCGTGGAATGCCGAACAAAATCTGCGTGGAGGCATGGCTTATCTTCAGGTTCTGTTGAGCCAGTTCAAAGGGGATTTACGGCTGGTTCTGGCGGCTTACAATGCTGGCGAGCAAAACGTGATCAAGCACGATGGCGTGCCACCGTTCAAAGAGACCCGCAACTATCTGGTCAAGGTATCCCGGCTCTACGACAAACGTTGGCACGGCTATACCCAACGCAAACTGTAAATTCGGAGTCATTCAGTTAGTTGCAGACTGGCATAGCCAGGTTTGCTCCTGTTTTAGTCGCAGGCCGTAGATTTCTACATAATCGGCCACTATTGAGTTAATGACCGATCTACGCTCTTGCAAATTAATGCCGTAAGTTCTCACTTTCGGGTGCTGATTAAGTAGTCCGATGCCAAACCATGCTTCCAGCATTCCCTGGCGGGTAAAAAAGGGTGCAAAAGCAGCGTCGATCAGAGCAAATTCGATCCCATTAAAATATGGGCCAGCACCAGAATTAAGCTGCTGCTCAAGCTGCTCCAACAAACGCGCGGCTTTTTCTAAATTTTGTTGATAGCTGTATTTATCTTTAGCCATGGTGAAGCCGAACTGACTGGCAGATAGCTGATTGGCAATTTCAACCCAGGCGCGGTTACGTGCGCGCAAAAGAGGTTCGACCGGGTGTAGTGTTGGCGCGAAGGCTTCATCCAGATACTCGTTGATTGCCATCGACTCGAAAAGCACCTCCTCATCAACCATTAGCAGGGGTACTTTGCCGGTAGGAGAAATATCTAGAAACCACTGGGGCTTTTTGCGCAGGTCGATGTAACGAATATCAAAATCGATCTGTTTTTCTCTGAGTACAATGATCGATCGTTGTACAAAAGGGCAGAGCTTGAAGCTTACTAGTGTTAATGCCATCTAACGCTCCTTCAGGTTATGTAAACGCTGACTTTATCTTTCATAAGTAGCGAATTCAGCGGTGTTCCCTCATACACCTTTTTCATCTTCAAGGTTACTCGCCTGCAGTTTCAATCCCGTGCTTTCGCTCTCGAATTTCTATAGAAGCTCAGAATCGATCTCAGAGGCTCCGTTCTGCTGGACTACGCGTAGGCGTATAGACTGAAAAAATACGACTTCCTGCCGGAGGAATTGCAGAACATCCGCATCATACCCAAGGGCATTGTCAAACCAATTTTTAAATTTACTGCCACGTTCGTTTTCGTGTGGTGTTACTTCGTGCAAAAATGATTGTCTAATTCGCCTGACTGTAGGGTGCTTTAAAACCTGGAGAATCCAGAGCAAGCAAGAGAATATTATTTGAACCCCGCGAAACTTCCATGCAGGTCGTTTGGGTCAACTCTTTTTTCACTTCACTAATATTTTTTGGACGTTGTCGTTGGTAAACAAACAGATTAAGGCCGTTGCACTAATTTCTGGTGGACTTGATTCCATGCTCGCCGCTAAAGTGGTTATGGATCAGGGAGTTGAGGTTCAGGGGTTGAATTTTTTCACTGGTTTCTGTGTCGAGGGCCATACTCACGCAATCCGCAAACATCACAAGGCCAAACCCAAGCGCAACAACGCTTTGTGGAGTGCCGAGCAGCTGGGTATCAAGCTCCATATCGACGATGTTTCCGAGCCGTATAAAGATGTCGTTATCAACCCAAAATATGGTTACGGGGCCAACCTCAATCCGTGCCTGGATTGCAAGGGTTTCATGGTTGGTCGGGCTCGCCGCTGGATGGAAGAGAATGATTTCGATTTTCTAATTACCGGTGAAGTAATCGGTCAGCGGCCGATGTCCCAGCGGCGCGACACCATGCCGGTGATTCAGCGTGATGGAGGTATTGGTGATCGCCTGTTGCGGCCGCTCTGCGCAAAGTTGTTGCCAGAAACTCTGCCGGAACGAGAGGGCTGGGTAAACCGGGAACAGCTATTTGATTTTTCCGGCCGTAGTCGCAAACCGCAAATCGAACTCGCCACTAAACTTGGTTTTGACGAGTGGTCACAGCCTGCTGGTGGCTGTTGTTTCCTTACTGACGAAAGTTATTCCACAAAACTGGCCGATTTGTGGCAGGCGCGGGGCAGTAAGGAATACGAACTCGACGATATCATGCTATTAAAAATAGGTCGCCATCTACGGCCTCGGCCCCATTTTAAGTTGATTGTTTCCCGTGAGGAGGGCGAGAATAATTTTCTGCGCGGTTACCGCAAACAGTTCAGCCATTTTGAGGTGAGGAGCCACCCTGGCCCATTAACGCTTGTGGATGGTGAACTGACCGAAGCCGACGTGGAGTTGGCCGCTCGCATTGTTGGGCGTTTTAGTCAGGGTCGCGGAGAACTGCAGGTTACGGTTGATTATGTGCCGTTGGGCGGGCAGGCAAGGCAACTCCAGGTGCAGCCATTAACCCCGGATCAAATCGAAAAGCAGTGGTATATCTAAGCGCTTCGCCAGCAAGCTGCATGAAGTGACAGCCTGTTTTTATTCTGGGAGCTTACAACTGCCGGTCAACGTATAGGTCTGGTTGAATGCCTGACAAATAGTTGCCTGGGTAGTGGGCTGATGATCCCAGTTCACGGTGAACCCCCAGGGAGAGTTCGGTTTGGCGTCGGTGGATAAATAACCGGCATAGCTGGTTTCCCCCGCAGTTACTTTGACCGTAGCGTCCAGGTTGCGCGGCACTGTTACCCGATAAATTGCAGTGCTACCAGCGCCGGCACCAATAATTTGATAAGCGTTGTTCATTGGGTTCAAAAACCGGGCGGGTGCGCCGGCAATATTCACGCTTCCCTCGATGGATTGAACGCGGTATTCCCCCGGCGGCACCTGGTCAAATATCACTAAATTTGCGCATTGCAGTTTACTGGTTATGGTTGGTGACTTGTCGCCAATGCCATACAGGGTCGCTTTTACGGGGTTCACCGGAACGGGAAGACGTATGTTTGCGATTAACGAGGTTTGCAGGACTACCCGGCCACTATTGGCATCATCTGTCAGCGCGAGCCGGTAATTTGAGCACCAGTCTGGAATAGCAGTCTCAGTTCCAGCGCTAGCAAGGGTTGGGAAGAGAAAGGTGCTTGAGAACCCAATCCATAGAGTGAGGGCTTTAGCCCAAAAGGTGGATGATGGGATGCTGGTTTCCCGAGTGTTTGAAGGAAGGTTAAAAGCTCTGTGCCTGGTTAGCATCGTCATTTACTCCTGATGATGGGGGTGCGGCCAGAGACTAAATGCGTCCGCATGCCTTGCTCGGTTTTTATACCATCATGACGGCACCAACCTCAATTGATTATGTGCCGCAGGGCGGAGATATGCGGCAACCTCAATTTCAGCCACTAACCCTGGATCAAATCGATAAGCAGTAGTCTGTCTGAGCGCTTCGCCGGAAATTATCTGTCCGGGAACGCGTTGTTTTGTTCCGGAGGCTTGCAACTGTCAGTCAACGTGTAGGCCTGGTTGAATGCCTGGCAAATAACTGCCTGTGTGGTGGGCTGATGATCCCAGCTCACTATGAACCCGAAGGGGGAGTTCGCTGGCTGGGTATCGGTTGATAACTTACCGGCATAGCTAGTTTCACCGGCATTGACGGTGACGGTGGGTTCCAGATCCCGAGGCACTATTACCCGATAAATTGCAGTGCTACCCCCTCTGAAAAGAACTTGGTAGTCGTTGGTCATCGGGTATAAAAACCGGCCGGGTGTACCAAGGATATTCACGTTTCCCTGAAGGGATTGAACGCGATACTCTCCCGGCGGCACCTGGTTAAATATCACTAAATTTGAGCATTGAAGTTTGCTGGTGATTGTCGGCAACTTTTTACTCCGGCCGACCAAAGTTACTTGCACCGGGTTAACTGGAACACCAAGGCGTATCTTTGCGATTAATGAGGCGTGCAAGACTACTCGGCCGCTATTGGCATCCTCCGTCAGTGGTATCCGGTAATTAGTGCACCAATCCGGTACGGTGGTATCGGTCGCTGCGTTAGGCTGGGTGGTGAGGAGTAAAGAGTTTAAAAGTAAAATCGACAGGCTGAGTGTTTTTACACTAAGCGTGCGTGCGAATTTATAGCTACGCTTAATGTTTGGATGAAGGCTAAAAACTCTGTACATAGTCAGCGTCGTTATTTACTCTTGACATGATGCTGGGGGTAAGACCAGAGACCGATATGTCCGCACGTTGTCCTCACTTCTAAGAGCACCATGGTATAGCAGCTACCAACAACCATAATCATGCCAGACCAGTTTGGTTGCTTTGACTTTTAAAATTACACCGGAACGATAAAGAGGACTGCCTTATGAATATGCCAGAGCAGGGATTAAAGATTGATTACGACCATCTTATCCAAACGGATAAGGTTCACAGTTCGCTCTACACCAGTCAGCAGGTATTTGAAGATGAAATAGATACTATTTTTCATCACGGCTGGGTGTTTGTCGGTCACGATAGCGAAATTCCCAATCCCGGTGATTACGTGCTGCGTCGGTTGGGTCGCCAGCCGGTAGTGATGATTCGCGATAAAGACGGTCAGGTAAATGTTATTCGTAACCGTTGTTCCCACCGGGCGAACATGGTCTGTGGCTATGAGGGTGACAACAAAAAAGTTCTGGTATGCCCATATCACGGTTGGGTATTTGATCTGAACGGCGATCTGCTGGACGTGCCCGATGCCGATGGCTATCCGGATGATTTCGATAAATCCCAGTACGGTATGGCTCCGGCTACGCAGATGGGGGTTTACCGTGGTTTCGTCTTCGCCTGTCTGGAAGGTTGTGACATTACTTTGGCCGAACACCTGGGTAAGGCGACCGAGTTGATTGATCGTGCGGTCGATCTGTCGCCCGAGGGTGAGCTCGACCTGCAGGCTGGGTGGCTGAAACATAAATTCCAGGCCAACTGGAAAATGTTGCCAGAGAACGACTGTGACGGTTATCACGTTGCTGCCACTCATTCATCTTTTGTTGAGGCTACGGACACCCAGGTGCTTGATTTACTTGATGAAAATGCTGAAGTGGCGCCGGTGGTGCGCGACTGGGGTAATGGGCATATGGAAATTGACTTTAATGTGGCCTACAAAGCGCGTAATAACCCGTTTGAGTGGTTTGGCAACATGCCAGCGAGCAAGCTGCAAAACTACACTGCAGCACTGATTAAAAACTATGGGGAAGAGCGGGCCCATGAATTAACGGTAACCGGTCCTCCCCACGCAATAATTTTCCCCAATCTGTTTCTGGGCGAATTGAACGTGGTGTTCTATTACCCGACCGGCCCCGATGAGTGTGTACAGCTCTATACCCCGATGACCCTGAAAGGAGCGCCTGAGATCAATCGCCGGGCGCTGCACCAAACCGAAGGGGCGGTGGGCCCGGCTTCATTTTTGATTCCCGAAGATGTGATTATTGCTGAACGCAACCAGTCCGGCCTGCAAGCGGGCGGGCAAGAGTGGGTGGACCTGAGTCGGGGTCTGCACCGGGAATATGAAGAGGATGGCAAGATCGTCTCCCACATGTCTGATGAAACCGTGAACCGCGGGTTTTGGCGTCGTTATAAAAAAGAGATGAACAACGCTAACCGCTGAGTAGTTACCACGAGTTGCATAAGCATTGACATGGACAATTATCGTAGCCGTCCGGCTGCGATAATTTACTGGCAAGGAGATTGATGATGGCCAGCTACGAACTGATTAACGAACTGACCCAATTTATATTAAAAGAGTCGCGGTATTGTGATGAATCACTTTACAGCGACTGGGAAAGCCTCTGGACCGACGATGGCCGCTACTGGGTGCCGCGGGGTGAGAATAAAGACCCCGACAAGCACGTTTCTCACATCAACGATAACCGGGGTCGTATCCACACCCGTGTTAAGGCGCTTAATAGCGGTACCCGCCATAGCCAGGTACCGGCCTCTCCCATGCGCCGGGTGATTTCGCCGATAGAGCTTGAAGCGGAAGAGGGCGGTGAATACCGGGTGGGGGTTAACTTTAACCTGACCGAAATGGCGATCCAGTCCACCCACGACATGCATATCTGGGCGGGGCGTATCACTTATCAGCTGCGGCGTGAGGATGGTGCATTGAAAATGGCCAGTAAAACGGTAGCCCTGGTGAATGGTGATGAGCCCATTGCCAACATCTCTTTTCTGATCTGATATGCCACATCGCCAGGCCACCACACAGCGAGTGGCGGGTGCCGGCCTCGAACTGGTCGTCGATACCTATGGCCTGCCTGCTAATCCGCCGGTTGTGTTATTGCACGGTGGTGGTCAGACCCGGCACTCATGGCAGAGAGCCGGCCGTCAACTGGCGAGTGAAGGTTGGTACGTGCTGTCGATGGATCAGCGTGGTCATGGCGAGAGTGACTGGTCTGAAGACGGTGATTACCGGTTTGATCATTTTGTCGAGGATCTGCGCCGGCTGATCGACTCCATGGATCAGCCCCCCCGTCCTGGTGGGCGCGTCGCTTGGCGGCATTGTTGGCTTGCTGACCCAGGATGCATTAGCTGCAGAGGGTGGGGCACAGGCGTTATTTCGAGCCCTGATCCTGGTTGATATCGTGCCGCAAATCCAGCAGGGTGGTGAGAAGCGCGTGCGCCATTTTATGGCCGGGCATCCGCAAGGTTTTGCCACACTGGATGAGGCCGCGACTGCGGTTGCTAAATATCTGCCCAACCGGCGTCGGCCCTCGAGTCAGGAAGGGTTGCGCAAAAATCTACGCCAACACGCCGACGGCCGCTACTACTGGCATTGGGATAACCGGATGATGGCCGCCTTTGCCAGGGCCGGTGAGGGTCTGTTACATGAAAGGATGCAACGTGCAGCCAGTCGGTTGACGATCCCAACGCTGCTGATCCGCGGTGAACTCAGTGATGTGGTCAGTGCCGAGGGCGCTGCTGATTTTTTACAGACCGTGCCCCACGCCGAGTTTGTCGAGGTTGAGGGGGCGGGCCATATGGTAGCCGGTGATGACAATGACGTGTTTGTCGATGCAGTTAAACGGTTTTTGGCGAAACTTTAATTTCGAAACTTTTAAAATCAGTTCAAAATCATAATATTGCGGGTTGTTGGGGAGCATTAATTCCCTAAATCCTGCTATAAAATAACCAACTTCAGGGTAGCCAGATATGCTTTTGCCGAGAGACTTTATTCGATCCACTGCCGTAGGTTTTGGCGATAAAACTGCCTTTGTAGATGGCGGTCTTCGTCGTAGCTTTGTCGAACTTGACCAGCGTTCGGATCGGCTCGCCAGCGCACTGCAGGCGATGGGCGTTGGCAAGGGTGACGTGGTGGCGATTCTTGCCCACGATATCGTTGAGGTGATCGAGCATTTTTACGCCTGTGCCAAGATTGGTGCCGTGCGAGTGGGTATTAACTGGCGCTATGCGGCCCGGGAGATGGTCCACCTGGTTAACGATTGTCAGCCCAAGGTGGTGATTATTCAGGATAGCTGTTTGCCGATTCTGGGTGATCATCTAGATGAATTTGCTGCAGGTCGGCAGCTGATTGGTCTGCGCGGTGATCATGGTCTGCCGCTTGATTTTGAAACCCTGGCCACGACTGAAATCGCCCCGCCGGTGTTGCCGCCGATTGCCGAAGATGACGACATCGCCATCAGTTATACCTCGGGTACCACCGGGTTGCCGAAAGGTGCGATCTGGAGCCAGCGCGGGGTGCGCGAGTGTCAGATTCATACCAACCTGCAAATTGGGTTAACGCCCGAAGATATATTTGTCTCGCCGGGCTCGACCGCCGGTGTTGGTATTGTTTTGAATACCTTTAACCTGGTTAATGGCATGACCATTGTGCTGCCGGGCGGGGATTTCGATGTTGAGCGCTTTTTGGGGCAAGTCAAACAGGAGAAAGCGACCTTTACCCTGTTGATGCCAACATTAATGCGGCGAGTACTTGACCTTTACAAAGGGGGTAATTACGACCTCTCTACCCTGCGGTTGGTTGCCTACGGTTCCGAGCCGACCCGCCCGGCGGTAATTCGTGAGTGGGCGGAGGTTTTTCCCAGCGAGATTATGCAGATCTACGGTCTTACCGAGGCGACCGGTGGTTGGCTCAGTTTTTTGCGTCATGAGGACCACCTACGCGGCTTTGCAGGCGAGCCGGAGCTGCTCACCTCCTGCGGCAAACCGGGGTTGCATGTTGAGTTATCCATCCGCGATGATCAGGGAAACCCGTTACCACCCGGCGAAGTCGGCGAACTATGGGCCCGCGGTGACGTGATTTTGAAAGGCTACCTGAACCTGCCGGAAGAGACCGCTAACACACTGACCGAAGATGGCTGGTTACGGTGTAACGATCTGGGTAAATATGACGAGGAGGGGTTTTTCTACCTCACCGATCGCAAGAGTTTCATGATTATCAGTGGTGCCTTCAACGTTTTTCCGGTGGTAGTTGAGAATGTACTGGCTGAGCATCCGGCTGTACACGAATGTGCCGTTGTTGGCGCCCCCCATCCGGAATGGGGTGAGGCCGTAATCGCGATTGTCAGCCAAAAACCGGGTCAGTCGGCGACCCCAGAGGAACTGATTGAGTATTGCCGTGACAAGGTGGCTAAGTGGGAAGTGCCCAAGTTCATCAAAATTGTCGATGAACTGCCAAAAGGTGGCACCCATAAAATCGCCAAACATGCACTCCGAGAAGGGTTTCGTAACGACCCATCCGAGTTGCCCTGGGCTGACCAGGCATAGCCGGTTTTTGGGGAGTACCTATTGTGAGTTACCAGAAAAGTCCGCTGCTTAGAGATCAGTTACGCCGTTGTGCGGTTGGCTATGGTGATAAGACGGCGTTCATCGAAGGTCAGCGACAGCGAACCTGGGCTGAAGTAGACCGCCGTACCGATGCGCTTGCTGCAGGTATGCAAAACCTGGGTATCGGCAAAGGTGATGTGGTCGCCATGCTCGCCAAAGATCACCTTGAAGTCATTGAGCTATGGTTCGCCTGTTTAAAAATCGGTGCGGTGCGGGTTGGTATTAACTGGCGCTACGCCCCGCGCGAAATGCTTCATCTGATACGCGATAGCAATGCCAGGCTGGTGTTTGTCGAAGCCGAATGTCGTCAGCTACTGGGTGATGGTTTTAATGAGTTGCAGCAGGAGTCTTGCCAGTTAGCCGGTTTTGGTGGGGATCATGGTCTGGAGATCGATTTTGATGAATTGATCGCGGCTGACCAAACGCCGACGTTGCCGGAACTCAGTGAAGACGATTTAAGTGCCATCAGTTACACCTCTGGCACTACCGGGTTGCCTAAAGGAGCAATCTGGACTCAACGCGGAGCGCGCGATGCGCTAATGCATAGCGTGCTGGAGATGGGGCTACGGCACGAAGATACCTATTTTGCTCCCTTCCCCATGGCCGGTGTGCCGATACTTAACGGCTCTCTCGGCCTGACTAACGGCCTCACTACCCTGATTCTGGAAGGTAGTTTCGATCCAGAAGGCGCTCTGCAACAGATGCAACTGCACCGTGCTACGGTGGCTATATTGGTGCCAACGATGATGCAGAGCATCATTGAGCGTTATCGCGCCGGTAGTTATGAACTCTCGCTACGGCTGCTTACCTACGGTTCGTCGCCGGCTACGCCACCGCTAATCCGCGACGCAATTGCAACCTTTGGTTGTGAAATTATGCAGTTGTATGGACTCACCGAATCCACCGCCGGCTGGTTGAGTTTTTTAAGGCATGCCGAGCATCTGCGCGGACTTGAGGAGCCAGAACTACTCACCTCCTGTGGCCGGCCGGCCATGCACGTTGATTTGCAGATACACACCCCCGAAGGCGAGCGGTTACCCGCAGGTGAGATCGGCGAAATTGTTGTGCGCAGCAGTACCAATATTCCCGGTTACCTGAATTTGCCGGAAGAAAATGCCGAGCTCTATAACGGTGACTGGCTGCGTACCAATGACCTGGGGCGGATGGATGAAGAGGGTTATCTCTACCTGACTGACCGGCGTAAGTTCATGATTATCAGCGGCGGCTATAACGTCTATCCGGTGGTGGTAGAGAATGTGTTGGCTGAACACCCGGCCGTGCGCGAGGTCGCCGTGGTCGGTATTCCTCATCCAAAGTGGGGTGAGGCAGTAGTCGCCATGGTGTCGATGCAAGTCGGTAAATCGGCAGATTTTCAGGAGCTGGCCGATTTTTGCCGGGAAAGAGTTGGTAAATGGGAAATCCCCAAACACGTCGTGTTTGTCGATGACCTGCCTAAAGGGGTTACCGGTAAAATAGCCAAGTTCGTTATCCGTGAATCGTTAAAAAACGACCCTGGTCAATTTCCCTGGCAATTTGATGTGGTTTGACTTGCTGAAACCAGCCTAAGAATGGTGCGCCCGAGAGGGTGTAGCCGAACAGAAATTGCGGCTGAGCAATTTCCGGCGGAACGCGCGAAAGCGGAGCTTGAGGGCTGGAAATCCTCGGAATCGATACTTGTTGCGAAGCAAAATGGCGCGCCCGAGAGGATTCGAACCTCTGACCCTCGGCTTCGGAGGCCGATACTCTATCCAGCTGAGCTACGGGCGCAATGTGTTTTGACAAAATTGCAGGGCGGCAAAGGATACCGGAATCGTAGCGGTCAGTCTATGTTGGCGCTACCGGAGCGGGTCGATTCCCGATATAATAATCCGTTACCTTTTTAGTTTTTTGTAAGCTGCCTGCGGCGGCCTTCTACCTGTATTTGAGGAATATTCGTGAGCGAACAACAAGATCCCTTTGTTAAGACCTTTGCACTGCTGATCTTTTTGATGAGTGTGTTAGCGGTTGGGCTAATTATCCTGGGGTCGGTGATCGCAAGCCTTACCGATTCTGGCCCAGATGTGATGGAAGTTGAGGCTGCTGCCAGTCGAATTGAGCCGGTGAGCAAAGTTGCTTTAACCGACGGAACGCTGTTTGTGTCCAGTAGTTTGGTGCCGCAGGCCCCGCCAGAAAAGGTAGAGCCTGAAGCTGAAGAGGCCTCTGCCGCAGTGGTAGTAGTGTTAGATGGTGAAGGCGTCTATAACACCGCTTGCGTCACCTGCCATGGCACTGGTTTGGCAGGAGCGCCAAAGTATGCTGACCAGGCCGACTGGGAGCCGCGTCTCGCTCAGGGTATCGATGTGCTTTATGAGCATTCGTTGACTGGCTTTCAGGCGATGCCTGCGAAGGGAGGTTTCATGCATCTTCCTGACGACCAGATCAGGCTAGCGGTTGACTATATGGTCGCCGCCACGGAGTAGGTCTTTAGCCCAAGTGTTTACGCACCAATAGCGGTTTTGTTCAACAGAAAAGGCGCCACTAAAAACATTTAGTGGCGCAACCGGTCAGCGGCAAGCCAGTTTAGGCAACTGTCTTTTTCATCACCAGGCAGGCATTGGTGCCGCCAAAGCCAAAGCTGTTAGACATAACGGTTTCGAGGGCTGCGTTATCTAGCCGTTCGCGGACTAGAGGTATGCCCGCTGCTGCTTCGTCAGGGGTGTCGATATTAGCCGAAGCGGTGATGAAATCATTTTTCAACATTAGTAAGCTATAGATCGCTTCGTTAACCCCAGCGGCGCCAAGCGCATGACCGGTTAGTGATTTTGTTGAGCTAATGGGTGGTATCTGGTCGTCGAACACTGACCGAATTGCTGCTAGTTCTTTGGTGTCACCCACCGGTGTGCTGGTGCCGTGTGCATTAATGTAGTCAATGGGGCTGTTGGTCGTTGCTAGCGCCTGTTGCATGCAGAGAATGGCTCCCTCGCCGGAGGGCTGCACCATGTCAAAACCGTCAGATGTGGCGCCGTAGCCGACCAGTTCGCCGTAGATTTTTGCCCCCCGGGCACGTGCGTGCTCCAGCTCTTCCATCACGACTATGCCGCCGCCGCCGGAAATGACAAAGCCATCTCGGTCCTGATCGAATGCACGGGATGCCTGGGTGGGGGTATCGTTATATTTACTGGAGAGGGCGCCCATGCCATCAAATAAAACTGACAAGGTCCAGTCGACTTCTTCGCCGCCGCCGGCAAACACCATGTCCTGTTTTCCCATCTGGATCAATTCGGCGGCGTGGCCCATGCAGTGGGCGCTAGTGGAACAGGCTGAGGTGATTGAGTAATTCACCCCACGAATTTTGTAGGCGGTGCTAAGACAGGCAGACACTGTACTGCCCATGGTTTTAGTAACCATATAAGGGCCAACGCGGCGAATGCCTTTTTCCCTGAGGGTGTCGATGGCCAACAAATTGTTTGCGGTCGATGCACCCCCTGACCCGGCCACCAGGCCAGTGCGGGTGTTAGAGACCTGCTCGGGATCAAGCCCGGCATCTTCGATTGCCTCGCGCATCGCCAGGTAGGCAAACGCAGCAGCGTCGCCCATAAAGCGATAGAGTTTTCGGTCGATCAATTCTGCCGCATTAATGCGGATGGGTCCATGGACACGGGACCTGAGTCCCTGCTGTTCGTAAACTTCACTGTATTCAATGCCGGACCGGCCCTCGCGAAGAGACTCGGTTACCTCGGCGGTACCGATGCCAATGCTAGAGTTGATTCCCAGGCCAGTGATTACCACCCGTCGATTCATTGTGTTCTTCCGCCTCAGTGTGGTTATTTAAAAAGACCGACCCGCAGACTAGCGGAGCTGTAGATTTCTTCACCATCTACGTCCATGCTGCCGTCGGCAAGTCCCATAATTAATTTACGAGTGATCAGTCGTTTAATATTAATTCGGTAGGTGACGAGTGTATTGTTTGGAGTCACTTCGCCGGAAAAGCCTATTTTTTCTGCCCCCAACGCCCGGCCTTTGCCCGGGTTTCCATGCCAGCCCAGGAAAAACCCAAGTAGTTGCCACATGGCGTCCAGTCCCAGACAGCCTGGCATTACCGGGTCTCCCTCAAAGTGGCAGCCAAAGAACCATAATTCGGGATTGATATCGAGTTCTGCCTGGATAAATCCTTTACCGTATTTCCCGCCGGTTTCGTTAATTTTGACGATTCGGTCAAACATCAACATTGGCGGCGATGGCAGTTGGGCATTTCCAGGGCCGAAAAGTTCGCCGCGGGCACAGCGTAATAGCTGTTCGTAGTCATAATGGTCAGGTTTGGTTGGCACGGCTGTTATCGCTATAGATTTTAAGGTGACATGGCCCCAGTATGGTCGATGCTGGAGGGTTTTTGCCGCATTATAGCCTAGCAAAACCGACTTCGTATTTGGTAGACCGCTAGTGATCTAAAAGGGCGATAATCAAGGTTTTAAAAATCCCTTTCGGCTCTATTTTAAAATGGTGAACATACGGCAATTATGAGAGATTTTTTTAGTAGCTGGTCCAAGCGTCACTTCTCTGACCCAGCGGTGATTGAGTTACTGCTGGTGTTGGGTGTTGGCTTTGCGATTGTGTTATTGGCCGGGGCGATGTTAGCCCCTGTTTTTGCGGCAATAGTCATTGCCTACATTCTCGAGGCCCTGGTTGGCTGGTTAACGAAACGCGGCTGTAGCCGGCTATGGGCAGCGATACTTATTTCAGGGCTGGCGTTTGGGTTGGTGCCGCTAATCTTGTTTGGGCTGTTGCCGGTATTGGTGGGCCAGTTAAAAGCGTTAGTACAGAATGCTCCCGAGATGCTAAGTCATGGGCGGCAAAGTTTGCTGGGTTTGCAGGCGGAGTATGCGGAGTTTATTTCTGTTGAGCAGCTAGATGCGATGGTCGGATCCGTGACCGTGCAGATTGCTCAGTGGGGCCAGACCGTGGTGAGTAATCCGCTCGCAACACTGGTCAATTTGATGACGGTGCTGGTCTACCTGGTGCTGGTGCCGTTTTTGGTGTTTTTCTTTTTAAAAGATAAACAGGTCATTACTGCATGGATAGCGCGTCAGTTGCCGGTGCAGCGGTCACTCGTGGTTAATGTCTGGCAAGAGATGGAGCGGCAGATGGGTAACTACTTGCGCGGTAAATTTGTTGAGATAGTGGTGGTCGGTGGCGTGACAGCGCTGATTTTCTCGATATTGGGCCTTCAATATGCGCTGTTGTTGGGGGTGTTGACGGGCCTGTCGGTAATTATCCCCTATGTGGGTGCGGTGGTTGTCACGTTGCCGGTGGCGATGGTGGGCTTTTCCCAGTGGGGGTGGAGTGGTGAGTTTGGTTATGTGATCCTTGCCTACGCGATTATCCAGGCCATCGATGGCAATGTACTGGTACCGCTACTGTTTTCCGAAGCGGTTAATCTTCACCCGGTGGCAATTATCGTTGCGGTGCTTTTCTTTGGCGGATTATGGGGAATCTGGGGAGTTTTCTTTGCGATTCCGCTGGCCACACTGGTGAAAACAGTACTGAATGCATGGCCAGGTTCTGGCGATGAGCGAATTGAAGAATCAACGGATGAGCAGAGCGCTACCGTATCAGCCTAAATTAAAAGGTTTTTGAGCGGCTTTTAAGCCTCGCCTGGGGTTTAATCAAGGCCTAGTTGCGCCCAGATGCCATCAACTTTTTCTATCACCATTGGATCCATGGTGATGGGATGCCCCCATTCTCGGTTCACTTCTCCAGCCCACTTATTAGTCGCATCAATACCTATTTTCGAACCCAGCCCAGCTATCGGCGAAGCGAAATCAAGATAATCAATCGGGGTTTGTTTGACGATAGTGCTGTCGCGGGCCGGATCCACGCGAGTCGCTAGTGCCCACACTACATCGTCCCAGCGACGCAGGTCGATATCGGCATCCACTACGATAATCGCTTTGGTGTACATGAATTGACGCAACACTGACCAGATGCCAAACATTATCCGTTTGGCATGCCCTGGGTATTGCTTGTTGATACTCACCAGAGCCATGCGGTATGAGCAGGCTTCAGTCGGTAAATAGAAATCGACAATTTCTGGAAATTGTTTCTTTAGTAGTGGGGTGTAGAGCTCGTTTAGCGCGAGCCCAAGAATAGCCGGTTCATCCGGAGGTCTGCCGGTGTGGGTGGAGTGATAAATCGCTTGATGGCGGTGGTAAAGCTTGTCCACCGTGAATACCGGAAAAGTCTCTACCTCGTTGTAATAGCCCGTGTGGTCACCAAAAGGGCCTTCTGGAGCGGTATCGTGGGGGTGAATATGACCTTCCAGTACCCATTCAGACTCAGTGGGAACGCGTAGTTGCGCGGCGCCTAACGGGGTTAACCGGGTACGAGCCTCGCGTAACAAGCCGGCAAAATGAAACTCGCCGAGGTTGTCTGGAATGGGCATTACCGAAGCCAACATGCTCGCGGGGTCGGCACCGATTGCAACAGTAACCGGGAATGGTTTTTCGGGATGCTGAGCCTGCCAGGCTTGATAATCCAGCGCGCCGCCGCGGTGGGCGAGCCAGCGCATGATCAGTCGATTCGGGCCGATCTGCTGCATTCGATAAATGCCGACGTTTTGTCGTCGATGGTGTGGTCCACGGGTGATGACCATTGCCCAGGTGACCAGAGGTGCGGCATCTTCTGGCCAGCAGGTTTGTATCGGCATGCAGGCAAGGTCCACGGCCGAGCCGGTCTGGCAGTTCTCCATAAAGGGGGCGCGTTTTTCGATTTTTGGCCGCAGGGATAGAGCGCGACGATAGGCTGGCCATTTGTCTCTTAATTGTTGAAGGCTGTTCGGCGGTTGCGGTTCGCGCAGCTCCGCAAGCCAGCCACCAAGTTCACTAAGCTGATCGGTTGAGTCGAGCCCTAGCCCCCAGGCGACCCGTTGTTCGGTGCCAAATAGATTGGTTAACAATGAATGGTTAGCACCGACCGGGTTGTTGAATAGCAGCGCTGGGCCTTGTCTGCGCAATACTCGATCGCTGATCTCGGTTGCTTCCAGGCGTGGATCTACCGGCGTTGTGATCTGTTTAAGTTGCTGTTTTTGTTCCAGTAGGGTGATGAACCCTCGCAGGCTGTGAATAGCTTGGCTCATGGCTGGGGACCCCCCAGAAGATCCAGGAAAATGCCAGCGAATATCAGTGCGCCCCACCAGTTGTTGCGTAGAAACGCCTGCAAACAGCGTTGACGGTCACGATCTTTGATTAGCCGCTGAAAGTAGATTGATAGCCCTGCCGCACCGGTCAGGAATAGATAAAAGAGTCCATTCAGTCCGCTATCAGGGTGGAGCCCGACCAGCAGCAGCGTGACTAGTGCACTGACCTGTAAAATTGCGACTGCGCGGCAGTCATCCTGGCCAAATAAAATAGCTGTTGAACGCACGCCGATGGTCAGATCGTCTGCCCTGTCGACCATTGCATATTGAGTGTCGTAGGCGACAGTCCAGAAAATATTGGCCAGTAATAGTAGCCAGGCAATGGCGGGGACGGTTCCCTGAACCGCAGCAAAGGCCATCGGAATTCCCCAGCCGAAAGCAACCCCGAGATAGGCCTGAGGCAAATAAGTAAATCGTTTGAATAATGGATAGGTGGCCGCTAGTGCTGCGGCGATGATGGCAAGTT
The DNA here is from genome assembly GCA_003645395.1 of Gammaproteobacteria bacterium. GTDB lineage: Bacteria > Pseudomonadota > Gammaproteobacteria > Immundisolibacterales > Immundisolibacteraceae > QNFC01. The sequence continues at coordinate 2,420 of QNFC01000003.1, read as the reverse complement.
GAATGGTTAAACGGTTGAGCTGCAGCACTAGTAGCAGACTTATCAGCGATAAAACTGCGGCGACCCAAAGGGCATGGGATGGTGGTATCCGACCCTGGGCGATGGGCCGATTAGCGGTGCGCTCAACCGCACCATCAATGTCACGATCAAAGTAGTCGTTAATCGCGCAACCGGCACTACGCATTAATACCACTCCCGCAGTAAAAATAAGTGCAATTTTTGGTTGGGGTAGCCCCTGCGCTGCCAGCAATAACGCCCACCAGGTTGGCCAAAGCAATAGCAGCAGCCCAATCGGCTTATTCAGCCGCGTGAGCTGTAGATAATCTCGAAAGGTCGCTCGTACAGGTTGGCTAGTGGATACAGACATGTTTAGGGCGTCTGGTTAGACAAAATGGGGTGAGCCGATTCTAACAGTTGAGCGTCGTCAGGGTAGGTCGTGTGGAGTGTAGAGGTTAGACCTTGATGTAGTTGTCGGCCCCTTTTAGCCAACGCTGAATCAGCAGGTCGATGCTCGATTGGTGATGTTTTTCGAGGGTTTTGGCGAGCTGTTGTACCTGACTAAACAGGTCGCTATCGCGGGTAATATCAGCAATGCGTAGTTGCAGGTCGCCGGTTTGGCGAGTGCCGAGTAACTCGCCGGGGCCGCGCAGCTGCAGGTCGCGTCGGGCAATTTCAAAGCCATCCTGGGTTTCACGAATCGTTGCCAGGCGGGATTTGGCAGCGTTGGAAAGTCCTCTGGAGTAGAGCAACAGGCAGGAACTGGCGGTGCTGCCACGGCCTACCCGGCCACGCAGTTGGTGTAGCTGAGCAAGCCCGAGGCGTTCACTATTTTCGATAATCATCAGACTGGCGTTGGGCACATCCACGCCGACCTCGATCACCGTTGTTGCCACCAGCAGGTCAATTTTTCCTGTACTGAACTCAGCCATCACCGCTTCTTTTTGCTGTGCGGACATGCGCCCGTGTATCAGGCCCGTGGTTAAATGGGGCAGGGCGGCTTGTAGCGCGTCTCGGGTTGTGGATGCAGCTTGCAGCTGTAGCAGGTCTGATTCGTCAATCAGCGGGCAGACCCAGTAAGCCTGCCGGCCCTGGCCGCAAGCTGTTGCGATCCGTTCGATAACTTTATCGCGGCGGCTTTCGGGCAGTACAGCGGTGTTTATTGATTGTCGTCCCGGTGGTAGCTCGTCGATAACGGAGGTCTCCACGTCAGCGTAGAAAGTCATGGCCAGGGAGCGCGGGATCGGGGTTGCGGTCATAACCAGTTGGTGGGGGAGTTTGCCCTTGTCTCGGCCTTTTTCACGTAGGGAAAGGCGTTGGTGGACGCCGAAACGGTGCTGTTCGTCAACAATCACCAGGCCGAGTTGATGAAATTCGACCTCTTCCTGAAACAGAGCATGAGTGCCGATAATGACGGCAGCTTCTCCGCTTGCGATACGCCGCAGGCGCGATGCTCTGGTTGTGCCTTTGTGGCGACCGGTGAGCCAGTCAACTGAAACCCCAAGGTCGCTCAACCAGCCAGAAAAAGTCTTCAAGTGCTGCTCGGCGAGCAACTCAGTGGGCGCCATCAGGGCGGTTTGCATACCCGCTTTAGCAGTTCGCAACGCTGCTGCTGCTGCGACAAGAGTTTTGCCGGAGCCAACATCGCCTTGCAGTAACCGTAGCATCGGGTAAGGGTTCGCCAGGTCATGATTGATTTCAGCGATCACCCGGTTCTGGGCATCGGTGGGTTTGAACGGCAAACCATGTAGAAATCGTTCTTGCCACCGGCTGGCGGCGATTGGGGTAGCAGCTTCGTCGGTTCGCTGGCGCCTGCGGCGCAGCAGGCTTAGATGGTAGGCGAGTAGTTCTTCCATTGCGAGGCGTTGACGCGCCGGGTGGTTGCCGTCGACCAGTTCACTTAGCGAGTCTTCGGGACTGGGTCGATGCAGTGTTTGCAGAGCCGACGTCAGCGAGGGTAATTGCCACTGTGCAAGGACCTGTGTGGGCAGTAGCTCCTCTACCTGGGGTAGGTATTGCTCCAACACCTGGTCGGTGAGCTTGCGTAGGGTGCGTTGTTGAATGCCTTCGGTGGCCGGGTAAATGGGTGTTAGTCGGTCAGACAGGGTGGCTGAGGCCCGCTCGTCATTTATTAATGTGTATTCGGGATGAATTATTTCCAGGGTGGTAGCACCCCGCCGAGGGTCGCCGAAGCAGATCAGCTGTTGGCCTGGAGTAAATTGTTTCTGTTGATGCCTGGAGAAATGGAAAAATCGCAGGGTAAGCGTGCCAGTGCCATCGAACACCCTCACTAGCAGGGTGCGGCGGCGCCGAAAGATGACGTCCGCCATCTCTACGGTGACCTGTATCTGTGCTGCTGTGCCTGGCTGCATGGCGCCGACGGGGGTGATGCGGGTGCGGTCTTCATACCGTAGGGGCAGGTG
>QNFC01000002.1 GCA_003645395.1 Gammaproteobacteria bacterium | reverse complement strand
CGCTCGACCAGGTCGCGGTGGCCGTGGGTGATGGGGTCAAATGAGCCCGGATAAACCGCTTTGATCAATTTCCTTCCTCAAATATTTGGGTGACGGACTGGGCCATTGTGCGGATGTGGTCGCCCTTTGTCATTGGTTGTTGTCGAAGTCGTCCCGTTGTAATAATCGGTAACAGACCTCTCCGGCCACTTTTTTCCGTTTCTCGACCCAGTTAGCTGCAGTGTTATTCAGCACGGTATCACGATAATCGGCATGGCTTTCAAGGTAGACCAGTGCATCGGCCGCGAGCCGGGGATGTCGATTAAGCTGGGGCCATTGGGGCGGTGGGTACCCGAGACTGTAGGGTGGGTCAACAAAAACAATTTGCCAAAAATCAGGGCTCGAATTGGGGCCGGCGGCCGAGTCAGTGTTAGTCGTTTGGCGTAGGAAATCCCCCACGTCCGCGCACACCACTGTCAATCGGTCAGTGCCCAGGTCAGTGGCGGTCAGCTGCATCTGTTTGCAGGCGCGGGGATTGCGCTCCACCGCGGTTACCTGCTCTGCTCCCCGTGAGAGTGCTTCAAAAGCGAGTGCCCCGGTGCCGGCAAATAGATCGAGGCAATGGCTGCCGACGATTTCCTGTTGTAGCCAGTTAAAAAGGGTTTCACGTACCCGGTCCGGAGTGGGTCTTAACCCTTCTGTTTCAACGATTGGCAGCCGGCGGCCGCGCCACTGGCCGCCGATGATGCGCAGCGTACCGCGCTTGTGAGCCAAGCGGTTAGCTGCCGCCGACGCGAATCTCTACCAGTCGCTCGAGATCGATGTGCCTGGCAAAAGCATCGCGAACCTGTTCGCTGGTAATGACATTAATGCGGTCGACCCAGGTATCGAGATAGTTCAGCGGCAGGTCGTAATAGCCAATTACCGCGAGGTAACCGATGATTTTGCCGTTGCTGTCGATGCGCAGGGGGAAGCCGCCGGTCAGGTTTTCCTTGGCGGCGCGCAGTTCTTTCTCGTTTGGGCCCTCTTTAAGGAATTTAATCAGCTCTTCGCGCAATAGTTGTGCGGCCTGTTCGGCCTGGTCGTTACGGGTCTGCAGGCCCATAACGTAGGGGCCTTGCTGACGCAAGGGCGAAAAGTAGCTATAAGCACTGTACGCGAGGCCGCGTTTTTCGCGAATCTCCTTGCTGATGCGCGACAGCAGACCGCTACCACCGAGGACATGATTCCCCAGAAATAGCGGGAAATAGTCCGCATCACCACGGCTGACAGCGGGCTGGCCGATGAGAACGTGAGTCTGCTGCGATGGATGAGTGATCTGTTGAAAATCAGCGGAGTTGTTGGCAACGGCAGCTAATGGGGCGGCCCTGTCGCCAGCGGCGAGCCCTGCGGTAATTCGCTCGGCGATGGCTGCCGCCTGGCTCCTTTCAAGGTCCCCGACCATTACGACCAGGCAGTTGGCACTGGTGTAGTACTTCTGTTTGAACGCAACCAGGTCATTGCGCGTGAGTGCTTCGACACTCTGCTGGGTGCCGCTGGCCATGGTTGCGTAAGAGTGATCGCCATAAGCGGCGCCGTAAAATGCGCGCTGGGCGAGGGCCCCAGGGTTCTGTTTTTCCTGCTGCAGGCCAATGAGCAAGTTTTTCCGCTCTCGCTCGAAATCATCTGCTGGGTAATCGGCTTCACCCACAACCGTAGCGAACAGTGCTAGCGCCGGTTGCAGATGATCAGCATCGCTGAGGCTGCGCAGCCTCAGCGATGCCATGTCGTTCCCGACCGAACTGCCTACCTGTGCGCCGAGGTCATCAAACCCAGCAGCGATCGCGTCGGCGTTGAGCTTGCCGGCCCCGGAAAACAGCAGGTTGTTGGTCATTAATGCCAGGCTACCCTGGTTGCCATCTCTGGCTGAACCAGCATCACAAACCAGGCGCAGGTCGATCATGGGTAGTGATGGTGCGGTGACAAATAGCACTCTGCTGCCGCCACTGGTTTGCCAGTCTTGTATTGCTGGGCCGGCGATCAAGGTTGATGGCAGTAGTAGTGTCGTCAGCAGAGCGGCGGCGAACTTCTTTGGGATAGTCATAATCAGGTTCTTTCTGGTGTGCGTGTGTCGGGTGGTTTTGACTCTGTGCGATTTCGCAAAGCGTTGTAAACCGGTGGGGTGCTGATCGCCAGGGTTAATCAATGCCGTAGTCCTGGTGGGGGCGCGCGATGTGGTTTATTTTCGTCCATCGGTTGCGGGTCGAGAATCGCCACGGTTAGTTGGTCAGGCTGCAGGTAACGCTCGGCCACTTGCTGTATCTGTTCGGCGGTTACCGCCTCAATGCGGCCGACGTATTCGTCGAGTAGTTGCCACTCTAGTCCTACCGTCTCCAGCATGCCCAGCTCCATGGCCTGGTAAAACACCGAATCACGAGTGTAGACATTGTCAGCCACCACCTGGGTCTTTACTCGGCGCAGCTCTTCAGCGCTTACCGGCTCGTTGATTAGCCGTAGAACCTGTGCTCGCAGTGCGGTTTCAAGCTCCGCGATGGTGTGCCCCTGAGCGGGGGTGCCATCAAGGGTGAACAGGCCCGGCGCACGCATTGCTCCGCGGTAGGAGGCGCTGGCGCTGGCGGCAATTGCCTGGCCTCGTTGCAGTTCACGGGCAAACCGTGCGCTGTTGCCGCCGTCAAGAATCGCAGCAAGCACGTCCAGCGCGTAGGCGTCGTCTGCGGTTGCAGCTGCATTATTGTCGAGGTTGGCAGCAGTGTTTCCCATATTTGGTACGTGGTAGCCCATGATCAGGTGAGGCAGCTGGGCGGGTAGCTTAACGGTAATCCGTCGTTCGCCGGCCTGGGCGACTTCTTTCTGTATTTTTGGTGGTTGTAAAACACCCTTTTTTAATGGGCCAAAATATTTTTCCACCAATTTTTTAACCTGTTTGCTATCTACGTCACCAACAATGATTAGCGTCGCGTTATTGGGCATGTACCAGCGTTGGTACCAGTCGGCAAGATCGGCGGTAGTCATGGATTGCAGGTCGCTCATCCAGCCAATGATGGGGTTATGGTAAGGGTGGTTCACCCAGGCACTGGCGTTAAAGCGTTCGTAAAGTTGCGCGGTGGGCCGGTCTTCGGTGCGCATCCGACGCTCTTCCATCACCACGTTAATTTCTTTGGCAAATTTCTCGTCCTGAATTTGCAGATTCATCATCCGGTCTGCCTCCAGTTCAAGGGAAATTTCCAGCCGATCACTGGCGAGGGTTTGGAAATAGGCGGTGTAGTCGATGCCGGTGAAGGCGTTTTCGCGGCCACCCTGGGCGGCAATGATTTCGGAGAATTTGCCCGGCCCGTATTTTTTGGTCCCCTGGAACATCATGTGCTCAAGGGCGTGGGATACGCCGGTAACGCCGCCATATTCGTAACTGCTGCCAACTTTGTACCAAACCTGTGAAACCACCACCGGCGCACGATGATCTTCGCGAATCAGGACTTTAAGACCGTTCTTGAGAGAAAATTCGGTCACTGGCTGGGCGCTGCCCGCGACTAAATGGGGGGTCAGCAGGGTTAAAGTTAGTGCTAGCGAAACTAACGTAAAGGGTCTGATCATTAAGGGTTCTCAGCAATTAGGTAGTAAACAAAAGTGGGTGGCGAAATTAAACGCTAGAGCATGGTCTGTCCATCTTTGCAGCGTCTTTCTATAAGCCGGCTTTAAACTGATTTAATATATAAAGCTTTGGCGGGGATAACGCCGGCCTCTAGCCCGTATATCGACACCGTAAAAAGGTTACTAGTTTCCCATGAGTGAAAAATCGACTTCTCGAGGATTATTTGGTCGCCTGAAACAGGGGTTGGCTAAAACACGTACGCGCTTCACCGATGGCCTTGCCGATCTGGTTTTTGGTGAGAAGGTGGTCGACCTTGAAACTCTGGATGATCTGGAGGAATTGCTGTTAACCGCAGACGTGGGGGTGGAGGCGACTCAGCAGATTATTGTTGATCTGCACGACCGGCTCGGCCGTAGTCAACTTGATGATGGTCAGGCAGTTTACAAGGCGCTTCACGAAAAAATGACTGCCATGCTTGCACCCTGTGAGGTGCCTCTGCAACTACCGGACGCTGCGCCGGCGGTGATTCTAATGGTCGGCGTTAACGGTGCTGGTAAAACCACTACGATTGGCAAACTGTCGCAGCGTTTCTTAAAAGAGGGCAACAGTGTTCTGCTCGCCGCGGGCGATACGTTTCGCGCGGCTGCGTCGGAACAGTTACAGGCATGGGGTGAGCGCACTGGCGTGCCGGTGATCGCACAGCAGCCGGGGGCCGACCCAGCAGCGGTTATTTTTGATGCATTGCAAGCGGCTCAATCCCGAAATATTGACGTGGTGCTGGCGGATACTTCTGGGCGGCTGCATACCCAGGGTGGGTTGATGGACGAACTGAAAAAAATTAACCGGGTCATTGGCAAATTCGATGAATCAGCGCCGCATGAGGTCTTGTTAGTGGTGGATGCGGGGAATGGTCAGAATGCGCTCTCCCAGGCCCGTGCTTTTGGCGAGGCGGTCGGTGTTACTGGGTTGGTTGTGACTAAACTTGATGGCACAGCCAAGGGCGGCATCGTGTTCGCTATCGCCGCGCAGATCGGGTTGCCGATAAAGTTTATTGGTGTGGGTGAAGGTGTTGAAGATTTGCGGCCGTTTTCCAGTGCTGACTATGTTGACGCGCTGCTCACTAAATAAGTGACTAATAATACAGGTCGTCGCCGTATCCTAACCCTAGTTTTTATAAGAGAAATAAGGTCTTGATTCGTTTCAGTGAAGTTTTCAAGCGTTATCCTGGTGGTGGTGACGCGCTGAAAAATGTTGACTTCCGGCTGGTAGCCGGGGAGATGGCGTTTCTTACCGGCCACTCCGGCGCCGGTAAAAGTACTCTGTTGAAACTGATCACCGCGATAGAGCGGCCCACCCGTGGTCAGGTCTGGATCGGCGGCGAAAACATTTCCAGGATAAAGCCGCGCAAAGTGCCCTACCTGCGTCGGCGAATTGGCGTGATTTTTCAGGATCACAAGCTGCTTTACGATCGTACGGTGTATGACAATATTGCCCTGCCGCTAGTTGTAGCGGGTCTTAACCACGCAGAGGTGCGCCGCCGCGTGCGTGCGGCGCTGGATAAGGTGGGGTTGCTAGGGAAAGAGCGGTCTTACCCGCTAACTCTTTCTGGCGGCGAGCAGCAGCGCGTTGGCATCGCCCGTGCAGTGGCGGGCAAACCGCCCCTGCTGCTGGCCGATGAGCCAACTGGAAATCTTGATCCCGAGCTCTCACTTGAAATAATGAACCTGTTTGCTGAATTCAACCGGGTCGGAGTGGCGGTGCTGATCGCCAGTCATGATTTGGAATTGATCAAACAGCTGGGCTATCGGCAGATGGTGCTGGATCACGGCGAGTTGGTTGCTGGCGGTGAGCAGGTATGAGGGAGTTATCGATTCGCCACCTTCAGGCGTTTTTTTTCAGTCTGGGCCAGCTCTGGCGCACCCGTTGGGGTACGGCGATGTCGGTGGCGGTGATTGCGGTGAGTTTGACCCTGCCAAGCGGGCTTTACCTGGTGCTGCAATTGACTGACCAGATCAGCGCAGACTGGCAGGGTGGGGCGGAGATATCTCTTTTTTTGAAACCTAAGGTGAGTGATGCAGCGGCGCTGAAGTTGGCCGGTCAGTTGCAGCAACAGCCAGGCATTGCGGCGGCGGATTATGTCTCTGCCACGGCTGCATTAGAGGAATTCCGGCAAAAATCAGGATTTGGTAGTGCGTTGGATCTACTTGATGCTAACCCGTTGCCTTCGCTTCTACGGGTGCGGCCGCAAACGGACCAGGCTGACCCTGCGCAGATTGCTGTTTGGTTGGAAGAGTTCAAGGCACTACCGGAAGTCGAAGCGGCTGAGTTTGATTATGCCTGGGTCCAACGGCTGCACGGAATTGTGCAGGTCGGCCGGCAACTCGCGCTGATGGTGTCGCTGCTGCTCGGTGGTGGGGTGGTGCTGATTATTGGTAACACGATTCGTCTGGCAATTTTTAATCGTCGCGATGAGATTGAAATCAGCAAGCTGATTGGCGCTACCAATGCATTTATCCGACGGCCGTTTCTCTATTCCGGTTTTCAGCAGGGAGCGCTCGGAGGGGCGTCGGCGCTGCTGCTGGTTTATGGCTCGTTAGGTTTGCTGGCACCTGCGGCAGATCGTTTGGCAGGCTTTTATCAAAGTCAGTTTACGTTACAGATAATCGGTTGGGTCGAGCTGTTATTGTTGCCACTAATCGGTGGGCTGCTGGGGCTGGTGGGCGCGTGGCTGGCGGTGAGCAGGCATTTGCGGGATATCGAGCCTGGATAGCCTGTACTCTATAAAGATATGAGGAGGTTTCTTCCTTCAGTCAGACTGGCCCACTCGGTTAACGCATTCTCTGAATTTCCTCTCTGAGTGCAAGGGGTGTCTGCACGTCTGTGTTAAGCCTTCAAACATTCACATTTGTTCTAAATCTACCTTCAAGTTTTCGCCCGTTGGCCGATCTTGTTAGCTAATGAATTGACCGCTAACTTTTGGGACAGTGCTTCAGCTTTGATTTTGGTGACTGGCAAGTTAGTTTCGATTACCGAGAGATTATTTGTAAAAGCATCGTCAAGTGGGATGCTCAATATTACTGTAGGAAATAAAAACAATGCGCTATCCCGATTCTGTCCCGCAATGTGGTGAGTATCTGCGACTAACAATCCCGTTTCTTACTCAGAAAGAGTTGCCGGCGAATCCCGTCAACTATGCACTGGGTTTCGAGATGGTATCGTCGATGAATGAGGGCTTGAACCAGGCTTTCGCCGAGCTGGTAAAGGATGGCTCAACACTTACTGCTGTTCAGAGTCAGCAATTATTTGATGCCCATATCGCTCAGCCTGGCGTCGAGGAGGTCGCCGAGGCGAACGACGAGTTTGGCCGGGTACTCGGGGCGACACAGAGCCTGGTGCAGGAGATGGCAGCTGAGGGCGGTAAATACCAGGATTCGCTGGAGCGCGAAGGGCCAAAGCTAGAACAATGTTCGAATCCTGGGGACCTGCAGAAGGTGATTGACATCCTGGTGGCCGATACTCGGGCGATGAGAGAGTCGAACGAAATAATGAATAGCAGTCTTGCCATTCACATTGAACAGATTGCTGATTTGCGGGCGCAGCTTAATACGACCCGCAAGGCTGCCAAAGTTGATTCGCTTACTGGATTACAAAATCGTGGTGCGTTCGATGACCTTCTGGCTGCTGAAATAGAGGAAGCAAGATTGTCGTCGCAGCCGCTGGCGCTGGTGATGCTTGATATCGACCACTTTAAAAAAATAAATGATTCCATGGGTCACCTGTTTGGAGACAAGGTGATCAAAGCGGTAGCACGAGCCATTGTGAAGCAGACCCGCGGTCAGGACACCGCCGCCCGCATCGGCGGTGAGGAATATGCGGTGATTCTGCCAAATACAGATTATCAGGGTGCCCAGGTGGTAGCCGAAAATATTCGTAAGGCGGTGGAAAAAATAGTGCTACGTAAAGCCAGTGATAACGAAAGGTTAGCCACAGTTACTTTATCCGGCGGGGTTGCGCAGTTGCAGGACGATGACTGCTCAGAGTCGCTGTTGCAGCGGTCTGACGACGCCCTCTACGCGGCAAAAAATGGTGGCCGTAACCAGATTATGCTTGCTCAGGCAGCCTGAATTAGTGCTGACAGCCTGGGCAGTAATAGCTACTGCGTTGGTTGTGACGTTGCTGTTTGATTTCACTACCGCAGGCCGGGCAGGATTCTCCACCCCGGTTATAGACCGCTAATTCCTGAGCAAAATAACCGGGCTTGCCGTCACTGTGTTGAAAGTCTCTTAATGTCGTGCCGCCGGCGACGATGGCTTGCCGAAGTCGGTCTTGAATAGCCCCCGCTAGCTTTTGCCACTGATTTTGAGTTAATCGGCCTGCCGCCCTGGCGGGTCGGATCCCTGCTAGAAACAACGCTTCGTTAGCGTAGATGTTGCCGACGCCAACGACTATTTGCGCATTCATAATGAAATTTTTCACTGCGACTTTACGGTTTTTGCCAAGGTTATATAGATGCGTTGCCAACTCATCCGTGCTGCAGTCGAGCGGTTCCGGACCCAATTGCGCCAGTAGTTTGTGTTCTTCGGGCTGTTTTGCCCAGAGTAATGAGCCAAACCGTCGTGGGTCGTGCAGGCGTAGGCAGCGACCGCTGTCGAGCACGATATCGACGTGATCATGTTTGCGTGGCGGTGTTTGTCGGGGTACGTGACAAAGGCTACCGGACATGCCTAGATGCAAAATCAGGCTGCCCTCTACAGTATCAAATAGCAGATATTTGCTGCGTCGACGTAGCCGCTGAATGGTCTGGCCGCGAAAGTGCAGATCGATATCGGTCGGTATTGGCCAGCGTAAACGGCGGTTGCGGATTACGATTTCGGTGATTTTCTGGCCTTCGCAGACAGGTTGCAGCGCGCGGCGAGTAGTCTCTACCTCGGGTAGCTCTGGCATCAGGGGTTTTCCCGGTTGAGCTTGATCTTAAACAAGTTGTTTGCGGTTGCCGAGTTCAGGTGATAGGTCACCCTTTGGGCAGGGTGGTGTAGTTGTGCTTCGCTATGAAGTGGTTGCAGGTAAAACGATAGTGTTCCGGAGGTGCCCTGTGCATCCTGCCACTCAAGTAGCAGATGTTGGAGACTACTGGTGTCGAGGTTTTCCGGTAAGGCGGTGACTTTGGTTGCCTGGAGGGTTTGCCAGCGGTTGACTAGCTGGTGTAGCTCATTGATATCGGCCGCTGCGGGGAGGGAGTGCCAGCGCATTTGCTGATTCTCTATCTGCTCATCGCTCTGTTCAAGGGTTAAGGTGAGTGCCGGTAGTGCCAGCCCGGTCAGGGTGGTGTCTGGTGGTAGCAGTTGGTGGTTGACCCAATCAACCCAGCTGCCGAGCAGGTGGTGATAATAAAAATCATCGACCAGTGCAATATCACTGCCGGTCTGGACGTGAGTGGGTTGGCCATCGCTGGTGTCAGTATTAAGGCTCAGATAGCGGCGTTGGCCCAGGGGGTGAGCCTGCCCGAACCAGACCAGGAGATCATCGAAGCGTACCCAGTGACGGTTATCTTCAGTAAAAAATTGCCTAGCAGCTTCACCAGTGGGTAAGGCAAATCGCTCATAAACCCGAGTATCGATCATGGCAAGCAGCGCATCGACTTTTAACGGATCGGCGGGCAGTTGTTGGGGTTCTGTTAGCCACCACTCCTTGTCGCGACGGGTCAGCTCAAACGGCTGATTGCCTAATCCCTGCATGGTGATGGTCTGTATCTGTTCGGATGACAATGCGCTTAACGGTTCATTGCTTGCACCACTCTTTGTTGGTGGTTGCCACCAGAGTAGGGTGCTTAGAATAACCGCGAGTATCAGCAGCAGAGCATTGATTTTGTTCAGCATCTGCGCCACCAGATTATTCCTCCTGTTAGCGCCAGCAGTGCTGGTAGCACCAATAAAAATCCCAACCCGACAATCAGGGCATGAGTGGGGGAGAGGTCAAGCCGGGTGTCTGCAGCGACGATCGGTTGAAGGTTAATGAGTTGGTCATCACCGGCGAGCCAGTTGATGATGTTCAACCCGAGTTGACGGTTACCGCCGTTTCCCAGGTAGGCATTGGCAACAAAGTCACCGTCACCAACAATCACCACTCGCTGTGGTTTTTGCTGATCGCCTGGGTTGTTTTCGCTATTATTTTCACGGTTTTTCTGCTGTTCTCGAGTCAGTGCGAGCGCAAGGGTTACCGGCCCCAACAGGTCGTGCTGCTTGTCAAACTCTACCGGCTCGACGAGCTCACCCTGTTCGAGCCAACCTTGTTCGCCGACGATGGCAAGCGGCGTCGCTTGCCATCGGTTGTCATTCTGACTAAGCCCGGTGGCTAGAGGGAACACCGTGGTGAATTGAAATTGCTGGGTAATAGGGTGGGGGCGGTATGCGTCAGCGGTAGCAAGCGTGAAGGCTGCGCTACCCGCCGCCTGCATCCCCGCTGGGTCGACTAGTGTGCCGGGTAAAAAGCGTACTCCGAGCTGGATTGCCAGGGGTTTGAGACCCTGTAAGTCACCCGGGTCACCGAGCCAGAGTAGTCGACCACCGTCCTGGATAAAGGCCAGTAGACGGGCGATCTCGCCGCCGCTGAGACGGGTTTGGGGAGCGCTGATCACCAAAAGTGTATTTGCGGTGGGGATGGCAGCGGTCGGATCTATCTGATAGAGGCTGATCTGGAATCCCTGGTCGAGGAGGGTGTTGGCAAAATGGCTGATGTCGCGATTGGCCTGGCCTTTTGCCGATCGTTCACCGTGACCGGTGAGCACCAGGATTTCAATCCCTGCTCCTCGGCTTAAACGCAAGATGGCGTTGCTGATCGACTGTTCGTCGAGCTGGCGGAGAGATTCATGGCGCTCACCTAGCGTTAAAAAAAGGACACCGTCCTGGTCAATGCCGGCGGCCTCTGCCCGGTTTGGGTGCTGGTCAGGGTTGACCGTTTCAAAACTGATTAAATTACTGTGGCGCTGGTAGCGGGCGATCCGGTCGGCCATGGTTTTGGCAAGTTGCTGGTCACGAGTGAAGGCGATCACGATCAGGGGTTGGTCGAGCTGATTTAGTATTTCGATACTACCAGCGGTGAGCGTGTGGCGACTGGCGGCGGTCCAGTCACTTTCAAACGAATGACGATTGGCCAGGCCTCCTGCCAGCACCGCAACAATAATTACTAATACCAGGGTGATGCGCGGAGGCCAGCGGCGATGGGCTGAATGATGGCCTGTTTGTGACGACTGTGTCATTGGTTTCTAGGTGTAATAACGCTTGCTGTGCAGCCGTAACACAGTAAGGCCAAGCGCGAGCAGGGTGAGAATTACGAAATAAGCGATGTCACCACTGCTGACCAGGCCGTTCAAAAAGCCTTGATAATGAAACAGGGTAGAAAACTGAGCCAGCGAAGCAGTGGTTCCCTGCTCGCCGCGGGCGGATTCCAGCAGCCACAGAATTAGCAGTAGTCCAAATGTGAGCATGGCTGCCGCACCGGGGTGGCTGGTTAGCGATGATGCCCAGAGGCCGATTGCGGTAAAACTGGTAACCAGCAGTATTACTCCGAGGCTGTTCGCTGCGAGCAGCCCAAAATCTAGCTCGGCTGCTCCTATCAGGCTTAGTGGCATGGCTAGTAACAGCGTCAGCAACAGCGCGAGGAATCCGCAGATGCCGAAGAATTTGCCGACGACAATGGCGGTCAACGAGATCGGTGCGGTAGTGAGCAGGGTTAAAGTCTGGTTGCGCTCCTGTTCGGCAAAGCTGCGCATGGTTATCAGCGGTAGCACCATCATTAATATTAACCCGGCATTGCCAAACAGCGGCGCGGCCACCAGCTCGGTGACCCCCGGCGGGTTAGCAAGTGCTAGTAGCTGTGATTGGTAAAGGGTGTATTGATCGATCTGCAGCAAAAACAGCCATGCCAGCAATGCACAGACCGATGACAGGGTTGCCCACGCGATCGGTGAGCGCAGCAATATGCGTAGCTCGGTGCGGGCGATTACTGCCGCGGTCATTATGTCGTTTCCTCAGCAGGGGCTGGAGTGGGTAATGCCGATGTATCAGTCAGTTGCATGAACAGTTGCTCCAGCGACAGTTGTGGGGCAGTTAGCTGACGCAGTCCCCAGCCATTCTCAAGGCTCGCTGCTAGCAGGGTGTCGATGCCGGAAGTGTTTTCAGTGAAATTAATGTGGAAATAACCATCTTCTTTTACCGATACGTCATTAATGCCGACGAGCTGACGGAGTTGCTCTATGCTCGGTGGGGTCTGGAATTCCACCTGGTGAGGTTGCTTTGCCAGCACTGGGTCAAGCTCAGCCAGAGGGCTGTGCAGCACCAGCTCGCCACGGTTGATGATTTGTACATGGCTGCATACCGCCTGCACTTCGCTGAGGATATGGGTAGAGAGGATAACGCTGTGGCTGTGACCAAGCTCACTGATTAGCTGGCGAATTTCTTCGATTTGGCGTGGATCAAGGCCGACGGTGGGTTCATCGAGAATGACCAGTTCCGGGTCATGGATGATGGCCTGAGCAATGCCCACCCGCTGTTGATAACCTTTGGACAGATGAGCGATCAACCGTGAACGGACATCGCCGAGTCCGCAGCGGTCTATGCCGCGATCTACAGCGGCAGATAACTGGCTACCGTTAATGGCGTGCAGGCGACCGCAGTAGCGCAGAAATTCTTCAACCGTGCAGTCATGGTATAGCGGGGGGGTATCGGGCAGATAACCCAGCAGTCGTCGTGCTGCTATCGGGTCACGATGGAGGTCGTAACCGCCAATGGTGACACTACCAGCGCTGGCCGCAAGGTTGCCGGTGATGATGCGCATCGTAGTAGATTTGCCCGCGCCATTAGGGCCAAGAAACCCCAGCACTTCACCGCTATGCAGCGAAAAGCTTAAATCGCGAACTGCAGCAACCGCACCGAAATAACGGTGTACGTTTTCAACTTCAATTAGTTTGGCTGTCGGCATGGAGTGCAGGGTAGGCGGCAATGGCGCGGCAAATCAAGTATCACAAGCAAGTATATTCTGCGCAGATCGCAGGCATAAAAAAAGCGCCGGCTTTAAATGAGCAGACGCTTTTTCTACAGAAATTTCGCCAGCCTATTTTATTTTGGCTTCTTTGTACATTACGTATTGGCGGATTTTCGGGTCAAACTTGCGCATCTCTACTTTTTCCGGATGCAGGCGCTTGTTCTTGGTCGTGGTGTAAAAATGGCCAGTGCCAGCTGACGAGACTAGTTTGATTTTGTCTCTCATTTTTTATCCCCTTTGCGTGAGCGAATATCGGCTAGTACCGCATCAATGCCCAATTTGTCGATGGTACGCATGCCCGCGTGGGAGACGCGTAATTTGACAAACCGCTTTTCTGCCGCCACCCAGAAACGGTGGGTATGCAGATTAGGTAAAAAACGCCGACGGGTCTTGTTGTTGGCGTGGGATACATTGTTGCCGGACATGGGGCGCTTGCCGGTAACTTCACAAACTCGTGACATGACTACTGTTCTCCAATTGATCGGCTGCAGAGGATTTCGCGCTAGCTATGACTGGTTAACTCGGGGCGCGTATGCAGGGCGCGGATTTATACCAGATTCACCTGCTAATGGGTAGTGCAAAATGGATCGTGCTTAATCGTCCCCGGTAATACCCTTTGGGTCGTACTTAAATGAGGCCCCTTTTAGCCAGCGACGTGCAGGTCTGGTCACCAACAATTATGTGGTCAAGCACAGTCACGTCTATCAATTCCAGCGCCTGCTGCAAGCGCTGTGTGATCTGGCGGTCGGCTGCGCTTGGTTCGGCAATGCCTGATGGGTGGTTGTGGCAAAGGATGGTCGCCGCAGCGTTATGGCGCAGGGCTGAGCGGACGACCTCTCTTGAATAGACGCTGGCGCCGTTTACCGTGCCGTAAAACAGTTCATCGAACTGAATGATGCGGTGGCGATTATCCAGCCAGAGACAGGCAAAGACTTCCTGTTGGTAGTCGCGCATGCGGGTGCGCAGGTAATTTTCGGTTTGTTCTGGTGAAGTCAGAGCGTCTCCGCGTTGCAGGCTTTCCCGGGCGTAGCGTTGGCCGAGCTCGGCAATAGCTTTGAACTGCGCGAATTTTACTGGGCCGAAGCCGTTGATATGGCTTAACTGGTGCTGTTCGGCGTTGAGCAGTTGACGCAGACTGCCGAATTCCTGCAGCAGCTCCCGGGCGAGCTCAACGGCATTTTTACCCCGGGTGCCGGTGCGTAGCGTAATCGCTAGTAGTTCAGAGTCGCTAAGCCTGGAGGCCCCGTGGGCGAACAGGCGTTCCCGCGGTCGATCTTGTTCATGCCATTCATTGATCGACATTTTTGCTCCTCCGCCGGAAAAGTAAGGCAGTACACTTGTGCCCAACATGGACAGTCTCAAAAACAAAAAAATTCTTTTTTGCGTCTGTGGCGGCGCTGCGGCGTATCAGGCGCCAGAATTAGTTGCATCGCTAAATGCCGAAGGTGCTGAGGTGACCGCGTTAGCAACGCCGGATGTAAGTGACTGGGTCTCTTTAAGGTTGCTGGAAAGATTAGTTGTTAAGTTGGTTGCTGACCCTGCCGAACTGGCTGATAACTCAAATGGGTTCAGCTCCTGGGTTCTTTTATTGAGCAATGACCTTAGTGAACCTGCTCGAACCTGGTTGATAGCGGCACTTCAGCACATGGCTGAAGGGATGGCAGAAGATGACCGACCGGCGGTAGTTTGTCTGGGTAGTGAGGTCGCAGCCGAACAGGTCGCTTTGAGTAACCTCAGCAGCCGGATCAAACAAACTGGCGGAGTGGTTACTCTGTTGGTAGGTGATAACCAGCTACCAAGGTTTGACCCGATAGCGGTTATCGCGGCGATTGTCAGGGGGGGCACTAAGCCTGCGCTAGCGGGTAAGCGGGTGTTAGTTACTGCGGGGCCGACGTTTGAAGATATTGATCCAGTTCGTTTTATTGGTAATCGTAGTTCGGGAAAAATGGGGTTTGCGGTGGCAGTCGCGGCCTGGCAGGCCGGTGCCGAGGTCATCTTGATTACCGGCCCTGTATCTTTGTCTGCACCTCATGGGATGGCTACTACGTGGGTGCGTTCGGCGTCAGACATGCTTTTGGCTGTTGAGGCGGTGATTGGTGATCAGGACGTTTATATAAGTAGCGCGGCGGTGGCCGATTACCGGCCGGCACAGGTGGCAGAGGCAAAAATCAAAAAAGGTGAAGAGCAATTTAACTTGCAGTTAGTGGCCAATCCTGACCTGTTGAAGCAGGTGGCGGGTCGACAATCGCCACCGTTTTGTGTTGGTTTTGCTGCGGAGACGGAGCGTGTTGAGGAGTACGCGCGTGGCAAACTGGTTAGTAAAAACCTGCAGATGATTGCGGCTAATCAGGTGGGTGCCGAGGTTGGCGGGTTTGAGTCCGACCAGAACCGGTTGCACTTGTTTTGGCCAGGGGGTGATAGGCGGTTGCCATGGTCGAGCAAAACCGAGCAGGCCCGCCAGCTAATTGAAACGATCGCCGAGCGGTTTGAGGTTTGGAATTGTCAGGACAACGTTAAACATGAGGGATGAAGTGCAACCTATTCAGTTAAAAATTATTGATCCACGCCTTGGTGATGAATTCCCGTTGCCCGGTTATGCCACCAACGGGTCGGCCGGCGTCGATCTGCGTGCCATGCTCGAGGCTCCCATGGTGCTTGAACCGGGACAGACCGAGCTGGTACCGACGGGCATCGCAGTGCATATCGCAGATCCCGGTTTGGCGGCGGTGTTACTGCCCCGGTCTGGGTTGGGGCACAAGCATGGCATCGTACTGGGTAATCTGGTTGGTCTGATCGACTCCGATTATCAGGGTCAGGTAATGGTCTCGTGCTGGAATCGAGGTTCTAAGGCTTTTACGATGGAACCGGGAGAGCGGCTGGCGCAGATGGTTTTTGTGCCGATCCAGCAGGTAGAGTTTGAAGTGGTGACCGACTTTGCGAGTAGTGATCGTGGCGAGGGTGGTTTCGGCCACACCGGTCGACATTGAAAAATAGGCAGAATTCGGTTGGAGGCCGATATTGAAAACGCCGTCAATTGCACGATTAACGCTAATTGTGACGGCTATCGTCGGTGTTGCCACACTGCAGGCAGTTGGCGTGGTCTATCTGTTGACGAGTGCTGAAATTTCTGCCGAACGCAGTGCCCGTCATCAGTTAGCGGCGCAGCAGCTGGCGCAGCAGGTAGCTGCGAAACTCCGATTTCAGCAACAGACCCTGGCTCAGCTTGCGCAGACTGATGAAGTGAAGGGTGCGGTAGTGGACGAAAATCGCCAACGCCGAGAGCAGTTAGCGGACCAGTTTCAGCGATTTCTTCCCCACGCCTGGAAGCTGCGACTTGTATCCGTAAAGTACAGGTCGACAACGCCTGACGCCCGGCCGCCGATTGGCTATGCAGACCTTGACCTGATGAATTATTCAGCCTCCCATGGGGAGGCTCCGGCTGCGGTGGTCGGCGAGAATGGAACCCCCCAGGCCAGGATTTTGCTGGTGGAGCCAGTATTCGCTACTAATAGTGAGCGGGTGGTAGGACACCTTCTGTTGGCGCTGCACTTTAGCCTGATTTCAGAGCTGGTGGACCAACTCGCTTTGGACGGTAGTTATATGCAGTTGCAACAACCTCGTTTAAATGGCGAACCTCTGGTACTTGCGGCGGTTGGTCAGCAGTCGTTAGCTGCGACCATGGCTTACACGGCGCGCGTTAAGGGTAGTGAGTGGCAGGTGGCCTATTGGCCTGCGCAGGGTGACGATTCGTTGGCGCTATTATTTGCGGGTCTTGCCGTGTTTATCGTGTTAGTGGCAGGTATCTCGCTGCTGCTTTTTGGTCAGCGCTTTAAAAAGTTGATATCGGCGGATTTGGCGACTTTGGTGACCATTGTGCGAGATGCCAAGGTTGGCGAGTTAAAGCGAACCTACCGCTCAATGGCGGCGGAAAGTGTTGGCACCATCCATACAGTTCATCATGAACTATCTGATTCGCAGCTACGCCCCTCTAAACCGAAGCTCGCTCCGGGGAGCCCTTCCAGGGCGGCTGCCAATACGCCGGATATTGACCTGGGCAGTGATTGATCTGCCAACTTTATCGGTTCCTACGCACGCTCGTCAGTAGTTATTCGAACCGCTTTTTTCTTCGGCAAAGGAGAGTTTTTGTTGATTAACCCGAATATTTTTCGCGCTTACGATATACGTGGCGTGGTTGACCACGATTTAACCGAAGAGGCGGCGCAATTAATTGGTCAGGCGCTGGCCGGCCAGGTGTTAGCGGCGGGCTTGAAACAAATGGCGGTGGGCCGTGACGGAAGGCTTTCGGGGCCAAGGTTACAACGGGCATTGATGGACGGTTTTGTCGCTGGTGGCTGCGACGTTGTTGATGTGGGCCAGGTGCCGACGCCAGTGCTTTATTTTGCTACCCACTTTCTAGAAACAGGTTGCGGGGTAGTGGTCACCGGCAGTCATAACCCACCGAATTACAACGGTCTGAAAATGGTGGTCAACGGTACAACTTTGGCGGAGTCGGCGATTCAGCAGTTACGCATCGATATTGAAAATAACCGTCTACCCCTGGGTGCAGGAAAGGTAATCAGCAAAGATGTAATGCCTGCTTATTTGCGACGAATCACTGACGACATTGCGATTAATCGTTCGTTGAAGGTTGTGGTGGATTGTGGCAACGGTGTGACCGGTGACGTAGCACCCGCATTACTGCGTGAACTCGGTTGTGAAGTAGTGGAATTATTCACCGAGGTTGATGGCAATTTTCCTAATCATCACCCGGATCCCAGCAAGCCGGAAAACCTGGTTGATTTGATTGCTAGTGTGGCGGAGCACCAGGCTGATTTAGGGCTGGCGTTTGACGGCGATGGTGACCGCGTTGGGGTCGTTACGCTTACTGGCGATGTGATTTGGCCGGATCGATTGATGATGCTGTTTGCCAGAGATCTTCTGCAGCGCAACCCTGGCGCGACCATTCTTTATGACGTGAAGTGCACTCGTCATTTGCCGAGGGTGATCAAGGCGGCCGGTGGCCAACCAGTGATGTGTCGCACCGGTCATTCACTGGTGAAAGCCGAGATGAAAGCGCGCAACGCTGAGTTAGCTGGTGAAATGAGTGGTCATATTTTTTTCGGCGAACGCTGGTATGGGTTTGACGATGGCCTCTACGGGGCTAGTAGGTTGCTGGAAATTATTAGCAAAGACCCTCGTCCGGTGCAGGCACTGTTTGACGAGTTGCCAGACGCTGTCAATACGCCGGAATTGCATATTGAAATGGCTGAAGGTGAGCCTCACGCATTGATTCCCAAACTGGTGGAAGCGGCTGATTTTGTGGACGCGGAGGTTTCTACGCTGGACGGAATTCGCGTTGAATTTGCCGACGGGTTTGGCCTTGCCCGCGCATCAAATACGACACCGGTGATGGTGCTGCGGTTTGAGGGTGATGATCAGGCTGCGCTGGACCAAATTATTAGTCAGTTCCGAGCGCTGTTTCAGCGGGTGGCGCCACAGGTCCAGTTTCCGTTGTAATCTCTACCAGATAGCTCATGGTGAGGTTGTCGAACAAAGCAGACCCGGTGGCAATAAATAGTGCTGGGTAGTCTGGCGGCCGCGTGTGGTTGGCCGCTAAATGGGTTATTTCTATCAGCCGCCGGGAGTCGAACTCTGATTCTACGGTCCACGCAGCGAGATCGCCAAACCGCAGGCTGTCAAGGGTGTCGACGTAGATGGCTCGGCTATGCCATTGCGGGTGGTCGTGTAGTTCTCGTTGCTCGATGCAATCAGCCCCCAGGGTGATAATAATTTGCGCAGAGAAGTGGTCGGGGTGGTAAATCGCTGTGTTGCTGCTGGTGGCGAGCAGTAACAGGTCGCAATTACTTAGGTCAGCATATTCAGTGGTCGTGATTTGGCAATCGGGCGCTATTCTTTGCAGCCCAGCGGCCAGGGTCACGGCTCGTTCGGGTAGATGGTCGACGATTGTCAGAGTGTCTATTTCACCATTATTGAGCAGGCACATTGCAGCATAAAAACCGACGCGCCCCGCACCGACTACCGTAACAGTGCGAATGGGTCGATCTGCGGTTTGCAGGTGCCGGGTTGCCAGTGCTGCGCAGGCGCCGGTGCGAATTGACGACAGCAGGCAGGCATCAAACTGATGGCTGACGAAGTTTTCTTGCGGATCCAGATAGCAGGCTTTGCCGACGCTGATCTGGTCGGGCACTAGCCGCCCAATTCGGTTAGTGCCCACTAGTTTTATGGTCTTGTGTAGTTTGCCCGCTGCCGTGGCGCGCACGCACGGCATAACTCGAAAATCCCCCAGCTCGCCAGGCTGCTGAAACAGCTGTTTGGGCGGCATCGATATTTGCGCAGCCCCAAGACCAATCTCGCGGAGGCCCTGGTCAAGGTAATTCAGATAAGCGTAGAGGTCTGCGCAGAGCAATTGATGAACCTCAAAGTCGCTAAACTGGCGAAGGGGTTCGTGACTTACCCGAAGAATGTCCTGCAATTCGAGCGGTATGAGCTCGGTTTTAAGGGTCGAGGAAGGGGTGTCGAGCTGCATTTTCTGGAGGTCCTGACGCTTGCTGGTCGCTTCGAGATTTATTATCTGAAATGAAAAAGGTTTCTTTCTGCAGGTTGTCGAAGGAAAATTAGGGTTCTACCTCCATCACCAGAGATTATCTGAATTGCGCCAACCTGACTGGATTGCACCTTCCATTCTTTCCGCTGACTTTGCCCGTTTGGGCGAAGATGTCGCCGCTGTTTTAGCGGCCGGGGCGGACGTGGTTCATGTTGACGTGATGGATAATCACTATGTGCCCAACCTTACCGTTGGGCCGATGGTGTGTGACGCGCTGCGTAATTACGGTATCACGGCAACGGTGGATGTCCATTTGATGGTTAGCCCGGTGGATAGTCTGGTAACGGCTTTTGCCGAGGCAGGAGCCGACTATATTACTTTTCACCCGGAGGCTAGCCAGCATGTCGATCGTACTTTGGCGTTGATCCGCGAAAGTGGTTGCAAGGCAGGTTTAGTGCTTAACCCGGCGACTACTACGGATTGCCTTCGCCACGTGATGGACCGGCTTGATATGGTGCTGCTAATGTCGGTGAACCCAGGCTTTGGAGGACAATCTTTTATTCCCGCGACGCTGCAGAAAATAGCCGACACCCGTAGCTTGCTGGATGGTCACGGTGGAGATATTCGTTTGCAGGTTGATGGCGGCATAAAAGTTGACAACATCGCACAGGTAGCCGTAGCCGGGGCAGATACTTTTGTTGCCGGGTCGGCGATATTCGGCAGTAATGACTACCGGGCAACCATTGAGCAGATGCGCAATGAGCTGGCGGCTATTTGACTGCGCCCCGCTACTTCCCTTAATCGCTCTTTTCTTCAATCAAGTGGATAACCCACGAAAGCAATGAATCAAGAAAATTTTCAAAGCGCTTTGCGAGCAGGCTACAACAGCGTGCCTGTCTTTCGACAGGTGCTGGCGGACGTCGACACGCCGCTGAGCACTTACCTGAAACTTGCCGCCCAACCCTACAGCTTTCTGCTGGAATCGGTTCAGGGTGGCGAGAAATGGGGCCGCTATTCGATGATCGGCCTGCCCAGTGATACGCGTATTAAGGTTAGCGGCCACCAGGTAACGTTGGAGCGCGATGGCGAGATAGAGCACTGGCAGGTTGAAGACCCGCTGGCCTGGATCGATGAGTACCAGACGCAGTTTCGAGTGGCCCCGGCTGACGGGTTACCGCGGTTTAGCGGTGGGCTGGTCGGCTACTTTGGTTACGACACCATTCGTTATGTGGAACCTCGGCTTGGGCCGAATACCAAACCCGACCCTATTGGGGTGCCCGATATATTGTTGATGCTCGCCGAAGAGGTGGTTGTTTTCGATAACCTCAGCGGCAGTCTCTACGCGATCGTTCATGCCCACGCAGAGGGACCAAAAACACTTGCCTGGGCGGAAGCACGGCTCGACCAGCTCATCGAACAGCTGGAGCAACCGTTAAAAGAATATCCACAGTCGTTGCCGGTGTCGGGGCTCACGGATGCGCACAGCAATTTTAACGCCAGCTTTACCCAGCAGGGGTTTGAGGACGCCGTCGAAAGGGTTAAGCGTTATATCGTTGATGGTGATGTGATGCAGGTGGTGCCTTCGCAGCGCATGTCTATCGATTTCACCGCGCCGCCTATTGATCTCTATCGGGCGCTTCGTTACCTCAACCCATCGCCGTATATGTTTCATCTGCAGCTGGACGATTTTGCCGTCGTGGGTGCCTCGCCGGAAGTGCTAACGCGTCTGGAAGATGGGGTGCTAACGGTGCGGCCGATAGCCGGAACCCGACCGCGCGGGCAGGATACTGAGCAGGATTTGCTCTATGAACGAGAATTAATGGAAGACCCCAAAGAGCTGGCCGAGCATTTGATGTTGATTGACCTGGGTCGCAACGATGTCGGCCGGGTGGCCGAGATCGGCAGCGTGGAGGTGACCGAGACCATGGTGGTGGAGCGCTATTCCCACGTGATGCACATCGTTTCCAACGTTGAAGGCAAGGTCAGGGACGGCATGACGGCGATTGATGCATTGCGGGCGACCTTTCCCGCGGGAACATTGACAGGTGCGCCCAAGGTGCGGGCTATGGAAATTATTGATGAGCTGGAGCCAGTAAAACGGGGGGTCTACTCCGGAGCAGTAGGCTACATCGGCTGGAGCGGCAACATGGACACGGCGATTGCCATTCGCACCGCCGTGATTAAAGACGACACGCTGCATGTGCAAGCCGGTGGCGGCATCGTTGCCGATTCGGTGCCAGCTACGGAGTGGGAAGAGACGCTGAACAAACGTCGGGCATTATTTAGAGCGGTCGCCATGGTAGAGGCGGGACTGAAGTCAGATCCAGCTGTGGAACAGGAGCGGGGCTGACCATGTTGTTAATGATCGATAATTACGATTCTTTTACCTACAACCTGGTGCAGTACCTTGGTGAGCTGGGAGAGCAAGTTGAAGTGGTCCGTAATGACGCTGCGACTGTTGCTGAACTGCTGGCTAAAGCGCCGGGTCAGGTGATGATTTCCCCCGGTCCCTGTGCGCCGGATCAGGCCGGCGTGTCGATGGAACTGATTGCGGCGGTGGCCGGTAAAATCCCGTTGCTGGGCGTCTGTTTAGGGCACCAGTGTCTGGGTCAGGTGTTTGGCGGCAGGGTGGTGCATGCTCGTCAGGTGATGCACGGCAAGGTGTCGCCTATTTATCACGATGGCAAAGGTGTGTTCGCCGGCTTGCCAACCCCGTTTACCGCCACCCGGTACCACTCGTTGGTGGTGGAAGAATCAACACTACCCGATTGCTTTGAGATTAGCGCCTGGACCCAGTTCGAGGACGGCAGTCGTGACGAAATTATGGGTCTGCGGCATAAAACGCGGCCGGTCGAAGGGGTGCAGTTTCACCCTGAATCAATTAAGTCCGAATATGGTCACGAGTTGCTGCGCAATTTTTTACAGCAAGCGAAATCAGATAGATCTTAGCTCAGGGATGTTGAACTGAATGGATATGCAGCAAGCGATTGCTCAGGTAATTGCCGGAAAGGACCTTACCGCAACTGATATGGCTGACGTCATGGGGTTGATTATGGGCGGAGATGCCTCTCCGGCGCAGATCGGCGGATTTCTGGTTGGGCTGCGGGTGAAAGGCGAAACCATTACCGAGATTGCCGAGGCAGCTCAGGTAATGCGTGACCTTGCAACCCCTGTGCAGGTGCAAGGGCCGCATCTCATTGATACCTGCGGCACGGGCGGTGATGGCGCGCACACGTTTAATATCTCTACTGCCGCGGCGATTGTGGTGGCGGCGGCCGGCGCGCAGGTGGCTAAGCACGGTAACCGTTCGGTGTCGAGTAGCTCCGGCAGTGCCGATGTGCTCGAAAAACTTGGCGTCAGAATTGACCTGTCAGCGGACCTGGTGGGCGAGTGTATTGGCAAGCTGGGTATCGGCTTTCTGTTTGCCCCAGCCCACCACGGTGCCATGAAGTACGCAATTGGGCCGCGGCGGGAACTGGGCGCCCGCACTATTTTTAATTTGCTTGGTCCGTTAACTAACCCGGCCGGGGCAAAGAGTCAGTTGATTGGTGTTTACGATGCGGCGCTTATCGAGCCGGTGGCGCAGGTGCTGCAGCGGCTGGGTAGCGAACGGGTGATGGTGGTGCGCGGTGAGGATGGGCTCGATGAAATCAGTCTTAGTGGGCCAACTCAAGTGGCAGAACTTAATGATGGTGTGGTGCGCAGCTACCTGCTCACGCCGGAACAACTTGGATTGGAAAGTTCTGCGTTGACCGCATTGGTGGTCGATAGTGCTGATCAGAGCGCAGCCGTTATTCAGCAGGTGCTGGCAGGCCAGTCCGGGCCGGCTCGTGACATTGTGCTGGCTAACGCCGGCGCCGCGATTTATCTGGCTGGTCTCAGTGAGACCTTGATAAATGGTGTGGCGCAAGCAGGTGAGATAATTGATAGCGGTGCTGCCGCTGACAAGCTTGCTGCGCTGGTTGATTTCACCTCCCAGCTGGGAGAGAGGTGAGGTGACGGTTGCAGATGTGTTGCAGAAAATTCTCAGGGTTAAGGCGGTTGAGATTGCTGACGGTTTAAAAGCGCCGGGGCTTGCATCGATGGCAGCGCAAGCCGCTGCTGCGCCGCCGGCTCGAGGCTTTGCGGCTGCACTCGAAAGTCGGGTTAACGACGGGCGACCAGGCATCATTGCCGAGATTAAACGGGCGTCGCCGAGTAAGGGATTGATTAGAGAAGATTTTGACGCTGCCTGGATCGCCCAATCATACGAGGCTGGCGGGGCTGCCTGCCTGTCAGTTCTGACGGATCGCAGTTTTTTTCAGGGTGGTCCTGAGTATTTACAGGCTGCCCGAGATGCTTGCAGTTTGCCGGTGATCAGAAAAGATTTTGTTATTAGTGAATTTCAGGTTTTTGAAGCCCGGGCAATGGGTGCAGACGCGCTGCTGTTGATTGTCGCTGCCCTTGATGATGTGCAGTTGCGAGAGCTTAACGCACAGGCGCAGGAGCTGGGTCTGGATGTGCTGGTAGAAGTTCACGATGAACAGGAGCTGGAACGGGCGCTGCAGATTCAACCGAGGCTGCTTGGGGTGAATAACCGCGATTTGAATACGTTTGAAACGCAATTGGAGACGACTGGGCGAATAGCTCGAATCGCGCCAGAGGAATCTTTGCTGGTTTCGGAAAGTGGAAT
The DNA here is from genome assembly GCA_003645395.1 of Gammaproteobacteria bacterium. GTDB lineage: Bacteria > Pseudomonadota > Gammaproteobacteria > Immundisolibacterales > Immundisolibacteraceae > QNFC01. Next base: position 8,242 of record QNFC01000002.1, on the reverse strand, counting down.
TCATACGTCAGCGGATGTCGCCTATATTCAAAGTTTGGGGGTGAATGCATTTTTGATCGGTGAAGCGTTTATGAAGGCTGAGAACCCAGGGAAACGTATTGGCGAGATTTTTGACGGAGAAAACGAACATGAGTAATCGCCCACCGGCAACGACGGGCATGCGTCATGTGGCGCTGTTCGTTGACTCGCTGGAAGCCTGTGAGCAGTTTTATGTGCAGCTGCTGGGTATGGAGGTCGAGTGGCGCCCCGATGCAGACAATGTCTATCTCACCGGTGGGAACGATAACCTTGCCCTGCACCGGGCGTTAGCGCCGGTTGGTGATGATCGTTCTCAGCGGTTGGACCACATTGGGTTTATTCTCGCAAAAATTGAGCACGTAGATAGTTGGCACGACTTTCTGGTCGCTGCTGATGTAGTGATTATTGCTGAGCCACGCACTCATCGAGATGGCGCTCGTAGTTTCTATTGTGTTGATCCTGCAGGAACACGCGTGCAGATGATCTGGCATCCCCCTTTGGCCGGCTAGTTCGATTGCAGGGGCCCCGGCTGCCTTTGTTGGCGATCTGTTGAGTCGTAGAATTGCTTCGGGAGGGGTGCGTAACCCCACCTAAAAACGATAGGCGGTTATTGTCATTACTCGGGCGCTAATTCTCATTGCTATCCGCACGGGCCAGGGGAGGGCTCTGCTGCCTGCTTCGATGGCGCTAGCACGGTGGTGAACTTCATCGCTGATCATCTGCTCGATAATCGCGCGGCTACGTTGATCCCCTGGCGGTAAGCGGCTTAGGTGTTTTGATAGGTGTTTTTCAACCTGATGTTCCGTTTCTGCAACAAACCCCAGGCTCCAGCGGTCACCGCGTAATCCATTTAACCCGCCGATCAATATCGAACCGGCATGCCATATTGGTGTTAGCGCACTGGGTTTCGCCGAGAGTTCGGTAAGTCGCTGGTGGCACCAGTGCAGGTGGTTCTGCTCTTCTTGTCCAGCGTTGCGCAGCAAGTTGCGTGTAGTTTCGCCTCGGGCGGTTGCTGCCTGGCCGATATAGAGTCCCTGTGCCGCAATCTCACCGGCATGGTTGACCCGCATTAGCCCAGTGACGTGGCGTTTTTCAGGGTCGGTCAAGAGCGTTTCGGGCCACTGTTCAGCCGGCGAAGGCGTTGTTGTTACCGACCTTGATTGGCCAAGTTGCTGTATGCCAATAAGCAGTTGATCGACTGTTGAGTGACGACGGGGGTCGGGGTTCATAAGGGGGCCTACGGAAATGTATTGTCGATGATTGGGTGTGGCCTATAGATTATAGAAATTATGACGGTGATGTTTAACGGTTAACTGGAGCGATTAATGAGTCAGAAGAAAAACGGAACCAGCCAACTAATAGATGGTGCGGTCGGTAAGCTGGAGGTCCGAATTGATGTGCCGGATATGGCGCAGATAACGCGGCCAATAGCGGTAATTTGCCATCCGCACCCTCAACATGGCGGCACGATGGACAATAAGGTGGTCTATTGCCTTGCGCGGGAGTTAGCGGCGCTAAATTTAGCGGTTGCCCGGTTCAATTTTCGCGGAGTGGGGGCAAGTGAGGGGCAATATGGTGAGGGTAATGGTGAGGCAGATGACCTGGTAGCAGTCATTGGAGCGATGGGGCAGCAGTTTCCCGGTCGTCCGCTTTGGTTGGTCGGGTTTTCTTTTGGCGGCTATGTCGCAGCGCGGGTCAGTGCCGAGTGTGCGGCGCAACATTTAATGTTGGTCGCTCCTGCGGTGACGCGTGACTATTTTGATGTTGAAGCCAGTGTCGAGTGTCCCGGATTGTTAATTCATGGCAGCGAGGATCAGCTTATCGAACCGTGTGCGGTTAAAGCATGGACCACGCGGCAACTTGGGCCAATTAGTTACGAACAGGTTCAAGGGGCGGACCACTTTTTTCATGGCAAGCTTAACGAGTTACGTCAGTTAGTTAAAAAGTATGCTGAGAACTGGCTTCTCGATGGATGATGCCCTCAGGGCAGTGATGCCTGATGGCAAACGTTATGCGGCGGCGCATGATGTTATTTATAAAAATAATGTTGCACTGCACAATGCGCTTGATTATACTTGATCCATGGTCGGCTGGAGGGCCGGTCATATCCTCCTCTTTAATTCCTCCATCCTTATTAGGCGCAACTTCCCAGTTGCGCCTTTTTTTTGTCTGGCATTTATTGTTTGAGTTTCATGGTAAAGAGGAGAACTTTATAGCTTAGGGAGTTTTAACTTGACAAGGGGGTAGCGGATTCGTAGCATTCGCGGTCATTTTTCTTCGGCGCAAGACAATATTTTGCGTCGCGTGTATCGAAAGCCAGAAGCTATAAAAACCTTATGAAAACATTTAGTGCTAAAGCCGAAACAGTTAGTCGCAACTGGTTGCTAGTTGATGCAGAAGGGCAAACGCTCGGTCGCCTCTCATCTGAGATCGCCAAACGGTTGCGTGGTAAACATAAGCCCGTCTTTACCCCGCACGTGGATACGGGTGATTACGTGGTGGTGATCAATGCTGAGAAAATCCGGGTTACTGGTAATAAAGCGGCTGGCAAGATGTATCACCGTTTCAGTGGACATATTGGCGGATTGAAATCTACTCCGTTCAATAAAATGATCGACACCCACCCGACTCGTGTAATTGAGATTGCGGTTAAAGGCATGTTGCCAAAAAATCCGTTAGGTCGGGCGATGTATCGCAAACTAAAAGTGTTTGCTGGGCCAGAGCACACCCATCAGGCGCAGCAACCTGAGACGGTAATTCTGACCTAAACGCCTGTTTGGGCATTCCTCTTTAAAACAGAACGTACTAGCTATGGTAGGCATAAATTAAATGGCAACAGATACGCATCAGTGTGTAGGTCGGCGTAAGTCTTCGGTGGCGCGGGTCACTATGATTATGGGCAGCGGTAAGATTACGGTTAATAATCGCAGTCTCGATGAGTATTTTGGCCGGGAAACAGCGCGAATGGTTGTACGTCAGCCGTTAGAAACTGTTGAACGGACAGGTAGTTTTGATATAAGCGTTAATGTCTCCGGTGGTGGCCCAAGTGGTCAGGCTGGAGCGATTCGCCATGGGATTACTCGTGCGTTGATCGATTATGACGAAGCGATGCGGGTGCCGCTGCGTCGTGCAGGCTTTGTAACTCGTGATTCTCGTGAAGTAGAGCGAAAAAAGGTTGGGTTACATAAAGCCCGCCGCGCGCAGCAATTTTCCAAACGCTAAATCTATTTGTTTTGGGGGATCGTCTAGTGGTAGGACTGCGGACTCTGACTCCGCCAACCTAGGTTCGAATCCTAGTCTCCCAGCCATTTTAGCCCGTAGCTAGTCCCTTTTTCGCCGTCTTTGGAATGTCCAGAGAGAACCTGCATCCATGGGAAGATCATCGATGATTTCAGTTGGTGTTGTCGGTGGGTCTGGTTACACGGGTGGTGAACTCCTCCGTCTACTGTTAAAACACCCTTCAGTTAAATTAAGTGCGGTCACATCTCGAACGCTGGCCGGTACTTTAATAAGCGAAAGCTTTCCTAACCTGCGTGGCGTCACCGACCTTGAGTTTGCGTCGGTTGACTTAACTCTGTTGGGCAAATGTGACGTAGTTTTTTTTGCTACTCCAAATGGTGTGGCAATGAAACTGGTTCCCGAATTACTGGAGGCAGGCGTCAAGGTTGTTGACCTGGCTGCGGATTTCAGATTGAAGGACCCAGCTGTTTGGGAAAAGTGGTACGGGCAAGCTCATACATGTCCGGAATTGCTCGAAGAAGCAGTTTATGGTCTGCCCGAACTGAACCGCGTCGCTATTAGTGCGGCGAGATTGGTGGCGGCACCCGGGTGTTACCCGACTGCGGTGACACTTGGGTTGTTACCAATTGTGGAAGCGGGGCTAGACTTGATGGGCCCGGTGATTGCAGATACCAAATCCGGGGTAAGTGGTGCAGGGCGTAATGCCAGTGTTGATCTACTGTTCTGCGAAGTCACTGAAAGTCTGCATGCTTACAACGTTTTTGGGCACCGTCATCAACCGGAAATTTCCCAAACTCTGGCTAGCCTCTCGGATAGCGTAGAGGAGTTGGTATTTGTACCTCATTTGGTACCCATGTTGCGCGGCATTCACGCAACGCTCTATCTGCGGGTTGGTGATGGCTCTGAAATGGTTCGTGGGTTGTACGAACAGCGTTATCGTAGTGAGCCTTTTGTCGATTTGCTGCCCAGCGGTGCTCATCCGCGCACTCGAAATGTCAGGGGTAGTAATTTGAATCAGATTGCCGTGCATCAGCAAGGTAGTCAGGTCATTGTCCTGTCGGTGATTGATAATCTGATGAAGGGTGCGGCAGGGCAGGCGGTGCAGTGCATGAATCTAATGTTCGGTCTTGACGAGTCGTTAGGTCTGGCTGCCGTGGCTCAATTGCCGTGATCAATTTGTTTGTTGGATAAGCTAGACTCGGATTCCCGAACAGTTCGTTTGGGCGCAATTCGCTACTGGTGGCTGTGGTTGGCCGTTGCAACTGTAGTTGGCTATGGTATTTTTCAGCTCGGCGGGAATGTACGGGTTGGGGCGTATCACGAGTTGCAGCTACAACTGGCCAATGCATACGGTGATTTGCATGGACTGCGTGGCGAAGTGGCTGAGTTGCGGGGTGAGTTAGCCGCGTTGCGGCTGCGTCGGGAACTGGATCAGCAGACCAATAGAAATATTGGCGCTGAGCTAATCCGTTTGCGCCGAGAGTCGATAGTCCTGCGAAAGGAGCTGGAACTTTATTCCCGGCTTGTGGGTCAAAACTCAATAGAAGAAGGAGTTGTACTCCATCAGTTTAGCGTTGCTGTTACCAAGACTGCCGATCAATATAGCTATGACCTGGTGCTAGCCCAGGCATTGACGTCAACTCAGAAAGTAGTTGGGGAAGTCGAGATAGCGTTAGTCGACTTGGCAGGGGTGACTTTGGTAGAGGAGCGTGCTTTTGAGTTTCGGGTGTTCCAGAAATTTACTGGTGTCATAATAGGCCCGCCAAAAACTGAGTTTGATCAGATAAAGGTGCGTTTGAAGATTACTATCAACGGTGAGGTAGATACTGTGCTCGAATTTTCCTGGCGAGAGCTCTTGGGGGAACAAGTCGATGAAGAGTCGTAAAAGGCCGGTCGGCGAGCGCTAAAAGAGCCGCTAGAGACTTTGATTGGCGCTAATAGCGAAATCAATGGTGATTTAGTTTTTAGCGGAGGGTTGGTAGTTGAAGGTAGAGTCCTTGGTAATTTGATCTGTCGAGAAGGTGATCAGGGGGTGTTAACGTTGAGCAAGGATGGGGTGATCGAGGGAAACGTAGAGATCGCACATCAGGTTTTGGATGGAACGGTGATCGGTGATGTGGTTGCCACTGAATATGTTGCTCTGCAGGAGCATGCACGGGTTACCGGCAGTGTCCGTTACAGTTTTTTAGAAATGGCGGTGGGTGCTGAGGTAAATGGTCAACTAGTCCACGTTAGCGACGAGGTGGCTCCATCGCCGGACATAACGGCTGATGTAACGAGCCTGCATGTAGAAGTTAAAAATTGAAATCACTTATTGAATAATCAGGATGAAATTATGGAAGCCAATACCGAGCTTGTTTTTACCAGTACTGCCGCGGGTCGAGTCCGTGAATTGATGGATGAAGAAGAGAGTGATGCCCTAAAGCTTAGGGTGTTTATTACCGGCGGCGGTTGTTCAGGGTTCCAATATGGGTTTACCTTTGACGAAGATGTAGATAGTGAGGATGCTCAGGTGCAGACGGACGGTGTGACGTTACTGATTGATGCGATGAGTATGCAATATCTGGGCGGTGCAGAAATCGACTATAAAGATGATTTCCAGGGGGCGCAATTTGTGATTCGCAATCCTAATGCCGCCACCACCTGTGGGTGTGGTTCTTCATTCAGCGTTTGATTTTAATCTAATTAAGGTAGGTAAACTGCGCCTAGAATCGCATCGCGACGGGCGCCGGTTACGTTTGGTAGATTCCCCGGCTGTTGCTGCCAACGTTGCTGTGCTAGCCAGGCAAAGGCAGCAGCCTCGACCCAGTCAGCATCCAATCCCAAAACTGCGGTAGTTTCCAATTTCCACGGAGTAGCCAGAGCGGCAATGCGATCTATTAGGTAGTTGTTGTGGCTGCCTCCGCCACACACCAGGATCGTGCCCGGCGTTAGCTCTGACCAGCTAATTGCCGTGGCTACTGTTGTGGCCGTCAATTCAACCAAAGTTGCCATGATGTCGTGGCGGTCGAAATCCGAGACGCCCTGCTCTAACAGCCACGTTCCGTTAAACGCCTCCCTGCCGGTACTTTTTGGTGGTGGCGTGCTGAAAAAAGGATGCGTTAGCAGCTGCTGTAGCAGTGCTTTGTTGACGGTTCCCTGGCGAGCGATATTGCCCAGGTTATCGTATCGTTGGCCAAAATGGCGTTCCATCCAGAAATCCATTAACAGGTTGCCTGGTCCGGTATCGAATCCGCGAATAGTATCCTTGGCTGCACCGAGCAGAGTGATGTTAGAAATCCCGCCGATATTGAGAATAACGCGGTTCTCGTCAGGGGAATGGAACAAAAATTGATGAAATGCAGGCGCTAAAGGCGCGCCGGTTCCTCCTAACGCGATATCGGCGCTGCGAAAATCACAAACAACGGGGATGTTACTGCTTACGGCAAGGGCCGCTCCATCGATCAGTTGGTAGCTATACCCGTATTCCCCATCAGGTTGGTGTCGAAGAGTGTGTCCGTGGCAACCGATGGCAGTGATGGAGTCTGGTTGCAGTTCAGTGCCACTTAATAAAGATTGGACTGTGTTGGCAACAGCAGCCGAAAACTCCCTGCCAGCGGGCAGCACTTCATCTAAAAGACAAGGGGTGTCCGTTCGGTTGAATTTCAGTAATTTCGTCCGCAGTTCGTGCGTGAATGGAGAGTAGGCAGTGGCCACCAACCTTAGGGTTGAGCCGTGAAACTCGATCAATGCGGCATCGATCCCGTCATGGCTGGTACCTGACATTACACCTATATAAAGGTCGCTCCTTGTGTCATTCATAATTATTGGGTGGCAGCTAGCTGTTGCTCGACGAGTGAGTCGAGCTGTTTAACATAGGATTGGGTCTCTGCCAAAAACCGCTGTTTTTCTTTGCTGTTAACCGGTTCTGCTGGTGGAAGTTTTACAGTGAGGGGGTTTTTGTGGACGCCATTTACGCGAAATTCATAATGCAAATGGGGCCCTGTTGCCCATCCGCTCTGCCCAACATAAGCGATGGTCTGGCTCTGCCGCACTGTCCTGCCTTTTTTTGTCGATCGGGCGAAATTTTTGAGGTGTGCAAATAGAGTGGTGTAACGCTGGCCGTGTTGGATGATGACGGTGTTGCCATAACCACTCTTCTGGCCTTTAAAAATAACTTTGCCGTCACCGGTTGCGCGCACTGGTGTGCCGCTCGCCGCCCCATAATCGACGCCCCGGTGTGGTCGACGAGTCTTAAAGATTGGGTGAAGTCGATTAGGATTAAATCTTGAGGTGATACGGGTTATTGGTAAAGGGTTCCGCGAAAAAGCCTTGCGCATGCTAATGCCTTGCGGGGTGAAATAATCAACTTTCCCAGCTTTGTTTTTATAGCGGATTGCTCTGAAAGGGCGTCCGTTCGCCGTTAACTCTGCGGCGTATATTTGCCCGTCGTCGATCTTCTCGCCGTCGAGAAATAGTCCAGAGTAGATCACAGTGAAGCGATCACCCTTGCGTAGGTCTAGCGTGAAATCGACATCCCAGCCAAAAATATTGGCCAACTCCATAATTAAAGCGTCACTTAATCCTGCGGTTTGCCCAGCCAGGTAGAGAGAAGAATTGATTTGGCCATTAGTGTGCTGGAATCTGACTTCAACCGGCAGTTCAACAGTAAGAGCCTGTGGTGGCGTTGTTGTGAGGTCAATGTCCAGGCGCGTAGTCTTGTTGATTTCATAACGAAGCTTGTGTAATTCATCTTCGCGGTCAAGTAACTGTAAATGATGGTCCGGCTTTAAATGGATGAGCTGCTGTGCGTGAGGACCGCTATTCATGACTTGCACGACAACAGCTGGTGAATAGCCAAGCCTTTTCATGATAGTGGCAAAGCTATCGCCTGGCTGGATGCGCTCAGCTCGCCAGGGTGGAGAGTCGGTAATTGCATTAATAAGTGCCGAGGTTTTTCTTTCTGGTTCTATCTTTGGTTCGGGTTCGGGTTCGGGTTCGGGTT
>QNFC01000001.1 GCA_003645395.1 Gammaproteobacteria bacterium | reverse complement strand
TTAATTCGATATCAGGGGTTGCTGGGCGAGATGGTTCAGAGGTTGGAAGATGGCGACGGTGCCTATCTCCAGCAGCTCTTTGGAGATGCCAAGACGGCAAGAGATACCCACCTGGTGAACCGCGGATGACCGATCGGAGTCGGTTTGATGCGCGTGGTGGTGGCCCGATTCGAGGCGTAGCGCGAGTGCCGGGTGATAAATCTATTTCCCATCGGGCGGTAATGCTCGGAGCGCTAGCCAACGGTGTAACGGAGGTTACCGGATTTTTACCGGGTACAGATACGTTGGCGACGCTAGCTGTGTTTGAGCAGTTAGGCGTGCAGATTGAGCGCCCCGCTGATGACCGGCTGATTATTCATGGCGTGGGTCTACATGGATTATCGGCACCGGTTGCGCCGCTCGACATGGGTAATTCAGGTACTGGAATGCGGCTGATGACAGGAATTCTTGCCGCCCAGCCTTTTTTGACGACCCTGGTAGGCGACCATTCGTTGAGCCGCCGCCCCATGGGGCGTGTGCTTGACCCGCTTGAGCTGATGGGTGCTTGTATCGATTCAGAATCTGATCAGCAAGGTGGCAAATTACCGCCGCTAAATTTTAGACCGGTGCGTTCCCTGCAAGGTATTGATTACCGATTACCGATGGCCAGCGCACAGGTTAAATCCTGTTTGCTGCTGGCCGGGCTGTACGCGCTGGGGACTACCCGAGTCACTGAACCTGCGCCGACCCGTGATCACACCGAACGGATGTTGCGGGGATTTGGGTATGAGGTGGTTAAACAAGGCAGCGAGGTATCACTCGAGGGCGGTGGCTCACTCAGCAGCTGCAACATTCACGTGCCTGCGGATATTTCGTCAGCAACCTTCCCGCTAATAGCGGCCTTGATCAGCCCAGGCTCAGAACTAGTGTTAGAGCAAGTTGGCATTAACCCAACCCGCGATGGCGTTGTGCATATTCTCAGACAAATGGGCGCTCAGATTGAGCTGATTAATCAGCGTGAAGAAGGCGGGGAACCAGTTGCTGACCTTCGCGTAATCGGATCTGCGTTACGGGGTACGCGCATTGGTGGGGAGCGCGTGGCTGTGGCGATTGATGAGATCCCGGCTCTGGCAGTCGCTGCAGCGTGTGCCACCGGGATTACGGAGATCGTTGATGCGGCGGAATTACGGGTTAAAGAAAGCGACCGTATTGCTACCACTGTTGCCGGGCTAAGGGCGCTGGGTATTCAGGTAGAGGAAAGACCGGACGGCATGGTGATTCATGGCGGCCAGCTGCGGGGCGGCCAGGTAGACGCGGCTGGCGATCATCGCCTGGCAATGGCCTTTGCAGTCGCGTCGTTGCGTGCTGATGGACCTGTCGAAATTTTTGATTGTGACAATGTGGTTACTTCTTTCCCCGATTTTGTGCCGTTGATGTTCGGGCTGGGGTTGAATATTTACTACGGACCCCGGGACTGACATGAGTGTCCCCTGCATTACTATTGACGGGCCCGCTGGTGTCGGCAAAGGCACGGTTAGTCAGCGGCTGGCGCGATTAGCTGGTTGGCACTATCTAAATAGTGGTGCGCTCTATCGGGTGCTGGGAATTCAGGCTCAACGGTCCAGTCTGGATTTTAACGACGATGTGGCGCTAGCGGCGTTGGCAGAAGGTTTGCAAATTCAGTTTCGTCTTGATGATGGGGGCGCCAGCGTTATGTTGGCCGGCGAGGATGTTAGTGACGAGCTGGTAACCGAATCGACAGGTACGGCGGCATCGAAAGTGGCGTCAGTTCCGACTGTACGCGCTGCGTTGTTGCATCGCCAACGGCACTTTTTGCAATCACCCGGACTGGTAGCGGAAGGCCGAGACATGGGCTCCGTGGTGTTTCCCACTGCGGGGTTAAAAATCTTTCTCGATGCCAGCGCAGAGGAACGTGCGCGTAGGCGTTGTAAACAGTTGAAAGATAATGGTTTGAGTGGTAGTCTTCGCGCCGTTTTGTTGGAGATACAGGACCGAGACAAACGCGACCGAGAACGGAGCGTTTCGCCACTGTTCCCAGCCGAGGATGCGATTATTATCGATACTACCGCGCTGACGGTCGATCAGGTGATGGATCAAATCCTTGAACTGTGTGGTGAGCGCCGATTGTTCACTGCTATTTAGGCCCGTTCAGCGAGCAATAGCGCAGTTTATTGACTTGTGGGGAGTTGCCTGGTGATGCTGGGGACTGTCCAGAACGGTTCATTTACTTAACTTTTATATTCGTAGGAAATTCCATGTCCGAATCCTTTGCCGATATGCTTGAAGAGAGCCTGGCCGCCACCGAACTTAAGCCAGGTGCCCTAATCAGTGCCCGCGTACTTAAAATTGACAACGATTATGTGCTGGTCAATGCGGGATTGAAATCTGAAGGCCTGATTCCTACCCGGGAATTCATTGGCGAAGACCGTGAACTTGAGATTGCTGTTGGTGATGACGTAGATGTCACCCTTGAGCTGGTAGAGGATGGTTACGGCGAGACGATTTTATCTCGCGAGAAAGCTCGTTTGGCAGCTCAGTGGGTTGGCCTGGAGAAAGCCTTTGAAGCAGAAGAGGCGATTACCGGCTTGATGACCGATAAGGTTAAAGGTGGTTTCACCGTCATGATCGGTGATATTCGGGCATTTTTGCCGGGTTCATTGGTCGATGTGCGTCCGGTGCGTGACACGGCTCACCTGGAAGGCAAAGAACACGAATTTAAGTGTATTAAGCTTGATCGTAAGCGCAATAACGTAGTGGTTTCCCGACGGGCAGTACTGGAAGCCGGGTTGGTAGAAATACGCGAAGCGTTGATGGAAAACCTGGAGGAAGGACAGGTCGTTAAGGGTATCGTTAAGAACCTGACCGATTACGGCGCGTTTGTTGATTTGGGTGGTCTGGACGGACTGCTGCACATTACCGATATGGCCTGGCGTCGGGTTCGTCACCCCAGTGAAATAGTTAACGTCGGTGACGAGATTGACATCCGAATTCTGAAATTTGATCGCGAGCGGGTGCGAGTATCCCTTGGGTTAAAACAGCTGGGCGATGATCCATGGCTGAATATCAGCAGCCGCTATCCGGTGGCGACCAAACTGGCCGGTTCGGTAACCAATGTCACCGATTACGGTTGCTTTGTTGAGCTGCAGGAAGGGGTTGAAGGCCTGGTTCATATGTCCGAGATGGATTGGACCAACCGTAACGTTCAACCTGGCAAGCTTGTGCAGATTGGCGAGCAGGTCGAGGTGATGATTCTTGAAATCGACGAAGAACGTCGACGGATTTCACTGGGCATGAAACAGTGCCGTGTGAATCCATGGGAGGAGTTTTCTGCACTGTATAAAAAAGGCGACAAAATCAGTGGTGCGATCAAATCGATCACCGATTTCGGGGTTTTTGTGGAACTGGCCGGAAATATCGATGGTCTGGTGCATCTATCTGATATCTCCTGGGATGTTGCCGGTGAAGATGCGATTCGTAACTTCCAGAAAGGCGATGAAGTAGAAGCGGTCGTGCAGCTTGTGGATGCCAACCGGGAAAGGATTTCTCTGAGTATTAAGGATCTGGAGAGCGATCCGATGGCGGAATATCTAGTAGTGTTGGCGGAAAAGGTTCAATCGTTACTGGTGTGGTCAAGGAAGTCGACGCTCGGATTGCAGTAATTACGCTTGCTGATGGTATTGAGGGAGTGCTAAAAGCGGCGGATATATCTCGTGAGCGTACTGAAGACGTGACCAAGGTATTGAGACCCAACGATGAGGTTGAAGTCAAAATTGTTGGCGTTGACAATCGTAGCCGGGATCTCAAGCTGTCGATTCGTGCTAAGGAAGAGCAGGAAGAAACGGAAGCATTGAGTGACTACCAGGAAAGCAGTTCACCCAGCAGTACCAATTTGGGTGAGTTGTTAAAGCAGCAGCTGGAAAAGCGTGATGACTAGTTAAACAGGTTGTTTTGATTATCTGAAAACCATAAAAAAAAGCGGCATAATGTTCACATTACGCCGCTTTTTCGTTAATGTCTTATCCATTTCTATTGGTTTTTAATTCAGGTTGATTTCATTCGATGCGAATATTAGTGAACCTATTGTTGCTAGCGGTATTTTTGGTTGGTGTGCTTTTTACCAGCGCTAATACCGCCCCCGTGGATGTCGATTACTACTTGGGTAGTCGGCAAATGCCTCTGGCAGTGGCGCTATTGATCGCTCTTGTGATTGGCGTTTTACTCAGTTCATTTGCAGGTATTGCCGTGTCGCTAAAATACCGTGCTAAGTTGCGACAGAGTGATCGTCAGGTGAAGAAGCTCGATAAAGAACTCGAAAATTTACGCGCACTACCCGTGCGCGATAATCACTAGTTCATGGTTGATTGGTTGTGGCTGATTTTGCTCGCAGCGCTTGGAATCGGTTGGTTGTTGGGTCGCCACTCCGTGAGCCACAAACTGTTCCAGCAGAAAAATGGGTTGTCCACAGGCTACGTTGAGGGGCTGAACTATCTACTTAACGAACAGCCTGACCGCGCCATTGATGTGCTGGTGTCGATGGTTGAGGTGGATAGTGAAGCGGTAGAAACCCACCTGGCATTGGGGACGTTGTTTCGCAACCAGGGAGAGGTGGAACGGGCAATTCGCATCCACCAAAACCTTATTGCTCGTCCAACTCTGTCAAAGTCTCAGCGTATGCAGGCATTAATGAATTTAGGGCTCGACTACAAACAGGCTGGCATTAATGACAGAGCGGTTGTTCTATTCGAGCAGCTGGCGCTTGAAACGGGTTCCCATCGTGATAATGCACTTGAAAATCTGCTTGAAATCTATCAGTACGAAAAAGAGTGGTTGAAGGCCATCGACGTGGCGCGCAAAGCATCACTTAAAGGGTCTGCTAAACAGAATCAATTGATTGGCCATTTTTATGCAGAGCTTGCCGAACAGGCGATTACCACTAATGATCTGCGCGGTGCGGCGAAGATGTTGCGGCATGCCAAAGGGTTGACCCGGCACTCAGCCCGTTATTTGTTGTTGCAGTTCAAACTGGCGCAGTTAAGAGGAAAATACAAGTCGGCTCTGCGTTGGTTGGAAGAAATAATCAGTCATTGCCCCGAGTTCCGGACGCATATTCTTGACGATCTTGAAGCTTGCTATGGTGAATTGGGCCTCGAGAGCTTGTTTCTAGCACGCCTAAAAGATATGGCTGCTGATTCTCGCTCAGGGTTGCACCTGGTCTGCCGGATCGCTGATATCGTTCAAGCTCAACAGGGAAAAGAGGCGGCACTTGCTTTGCTTGAGGAGCATGCGGATCGTTTTTCGGCACCGCTACTGAGCGCGAAGATTCTTACCTTAATAAACTTGGGTGACCCGCTTGCAGGTGGGCACCAGGTGGCTGAGCTTGCTGATGAACTGGTTGTTGGGTTAGCCAGCGCTTCCATAGAGAATCGGTGTAATCATTGTGGATTTGAAGCCAAAGAGCGTCATTGGTGCTGCCCAGGCTGTGGTGCCTGGGACAGTCTTGATTATCAGGAGGCCAGTTGATGAGTGATCAGCGGCTCATAGTGGCAATGGATTTTGCGTCTCTGGATGCTGCGCTTCGGTTAGCGGAAAAAATTCAACCAGAAAGTTGCCGGTTAAAAGTGGGGCATCAACTTTATACGGCGGCGGGACCCGACGCAGTTCGCCGATTGACTGATATGGGGTTCGAGATTTTTCTGGACCTGAAATATCACGATATTCCGAACACGGTTGCTAATGCTTGTCGCGCGGCGGCTGACCTTGGCGTGTGGATGGTTAATGTTCATGCTGCAGGGGGACCGGCGATGCTTGAGGCTGCCGTTGCAGCGGTAGGGTCCAGTGGTCCCCGGGTGATTGGAGTAACAATCTTGACCAGTATAGATGCACGTCAATACGAGCAGATTGGTTATCAGGGTGAGCTAGCTGATCAGGTGACGAAGTTTGCCGTTTTAGCGCAGTCGTCGGGTTTAGACGGTGTGGTCTGCTCTGCGCAGGAAGCCCGTGCTTTGCGCAGTCGTCTAGGTGAGGATTTTTTGTTGGTAACCCCAGGTATCCGCCCCAATGGTGCTGACCTGGGTGACCAACAGCGCGTAATGACACCGGCTGCCGCAGTGGCCGCTGGCAGTGATTATCTGGTTATCGGCAGGCCGATAACCCAGGCGAAGGATCCTCGACAGGTAATACAAACGATTCAGGGAGAGTTAGAACTGCCCTGAATTTGTTCTCTAGCGCCTTTGTTACCGCTATGAATATCGGGATGATAATGGTAGGTTAACAACCAGCGGAAGCCTTTACGCTGAGGTCCGTTATTAATAACATTATTATTATCTGGAGAGAAAAATGGTGAAATTGTTGAAGCGCATGTTGTTCCTGGTCAGCTTGCTTGGTTCCGGACTGTTATTTGCGGAGCCGGTCAATGTAAATACGGCAGACGCCGCTCAAATTGCAATAGCGCTCGATGGTATTGGCATGACCAAAGCGGAAGAAATAGTGAGATATCGCGAGACGCACGGTCCTTTTCTGTCGACCGATGATTTGTTAAAAGTGAAGGGTATAGGTGAAAAAACGGTCGAAAAGAATCGCGAAAACATTGAGTTTCAGCACGATCCAGGTCCGCAATAAACTAACCAAAATTGGTTTAGATTAAGGACACCCTATGGTGTCCTTTTTTTATGGAGATAATATTGGTAGACGAACTTGCTTAAATTACTTGATCAGCTGTCCAAAGCCGCACCGCGCGTGCTGGTAGTGGGAGATGTGATGCTCGATCGGTATTGGTTCGGTGGGGTTGATCGCATCTCACCGGAAGCGCCCGTTCCGGTAGTTGCGGTATCGACTATCGAAGATCAGCTTGGGGGGGCCGCTAACGTGGCGCGTAACCTGGTCGCACTTGGGGCAGGGGTGGATCTACTATCAGTGGTGGGCGCTGATGAAGCCGGTGAACGGATCCAGCAACTATTAAAAAGTGAAGGTGTTAATCCTGGAATCCGCGTCGATGCGACCGCCACTACGACGATCAAACTGAGAGTGATCGCTCAACACCAACAATTAATCAGGCTTGATTTTGAGCAATCTCCTGACCATGAAGTGTTGCTGGAAGTGCTGGATGATTATCAGCAGCGGCTGGAACAAGCTGATATTGTCGTGTTATCAGATTACGGCAAAGGCGGGCTGTTACACATAGATAAGATGATTCAGATGGCCAGGGCGCAGAATATTCCGATTCTGGTGGATCCGAAAGGCAAGGATTTTAGTCGTTACCAGGGGGCGACGCTGCTAACACCTAATCGCAAAGAGTTAATCGAAGCGTGGGGTGAATGGGAGAGCGAAGAGCAGCTGCAGGCCCTGGCTACCGATCTAATAGAGGCGTTGCAGCTGGAAGCAATGTTGCTGACTCGCAGCGAAGAGGGTATGACTCTGTTCCGTAAGGCGGGCGCTTCGAGTCATCAACCGACCCACGCTCGGGAGGTATTTGATGTGTCAGGTGCGGGTGACACGGTGATATCGGCGTTGGCAGTGGCGATCGGTGCGGGGCTGACGGATGATCAGGCGATTCACCTGGCGACCGCAGCAGCGGGTATTGTGGTGGGTAAACTAGGGGTGGCCACGGCCAGTTTGGCGGAAATTCGTGATGTGAGCATAGAAACTTGATGGAAGAGAAAATTATCGTCACCGGTGGCGCGGGTTTTATTGGCTCCAACATTGTTCGGGGGCTTAACCAACGCGGTTACGGCAACGTGGTAGTGGTGGATAACCTGGGTAATAACTCAGAAAAATTCGCTAATTTGGTTGATTGTGAAGTTGCCGATTTTATCGATAAGCAGGACTTTATTCCCCTGCTTGAGTCAGAGTTTTTGAACGACAACGTAACAGCTGTTTTTCATCAGGGTGCCTGTTCAGACACGATGGAACTTGATGGCCGCTACATGATGGCCAATAATTATCAATATTCTAAAGCCGTATTACACGCCTGCCAGCAGGCAGCCGTGCCGATGATGTACGCGTCTTCGGCTTCAGTTTATGGTGATGGGCAGGTGTTTAGCGAAGAGCGCTTTCATGAAGGGCCGTTGAATGTTTACGGCTATTCAAAATTTCTGTTTGACCAGTATGTCCGCCGCCATCGGCCGAGTTTTACTGCCCAGGTCACTGGGTTTCGTTACTTTAATGTTTATGGGCCTGGCGAGCAGCATAAGGGTCGCATGGCATCGGTGGCGTACCATTTTTTTAATCAGTTTACTGCGCAGGGTTATCTCAACTTGTTCAAAGGTAGTCATGGTTATGAGAATGGTTGCCAGCGGCGGGATTTTATTCACGTTGACGACGTTGTAGCGGTTAATTTGCACTGTCTGGAAAACTCAGAGCTGTCCGGAATTTTCAACCTGGGGACAGGCAAGGCGAGTGCATTCAATGATGTGGCCCTGGCGGTAGTGAATTTTTTTGCCGCCGGGCAGTCAGCTGAGTTGTCTAGCCTGGATAGCGCAATCGAAAAAGGGTTGATCCGTTATATCGATTTCCCCGCCGGCTTGGAGCAGCGTTATCAAAGCTTTACTGAAGCGGATATGCAGCGGCTTAAGCACGCCGGTTATAAGAAGTCGTTTAAAGATGTACCAACAGGTGTGGGTGAATACTTGCAGAAGCTAGAAAACAGCTGACAGGAAATTATTCAACCGAGGCGGGAGTGGCTGAGGTTTGTTTGATGCGCCGCACCTGGGCAATTAAACCTAGCACTGGGGTGTCAAAGTAGATAAGTTCACCGTATTTCAGCCCGCGGATTTCGCGGCTGCAGACGTCGACATAAGGGGCTGACTGGCTAGTGGAGGACGTTTTAATGGTCAGGCAAAGGTTGCTTTCTAGTCTGGGGTAACGCGTTTGATAAAATGCCACAGTGCCTTCCAGTTCGAAATTGTTCGCTACAGACACGGTTGAGTCAATCTGGTCCGTTAATGGCCAGGGGTCAGATGTAAGCGGATCAGTTGAATCAGCGAGATCGTCCACTGCCTCGCGATCTTCTCTGTCTGATGGTCCCCAGTAAGTCACTTCCGCAGGTAGTGGAGTACCGCCCTCAATCCACACTGGCGCAATATTGTTGGCAGGCTTCATTGTTTGTATCCAGCCGGTATGCACTAAAATGCGCCCAGCCAGATGCTTACGCTGCAATGCGGACACAACGTTGCTCAACCGCAAATTCTGGGCTGCCAGGGCAGTAAATTCAGTGCGTCCCTGACTGGTGGATAGCTCCTGTACATTTGCAGCTCGGTGAGTTGTTTCGTGGGGTGGCCACAACTCTTCACCAGTGGCTGAGTTGTAATGGGTAAATGCGATAACCTCGACCACATATAGTGCAGCGCTCTCGGCATAGCCAGACCAGGAAACCATCATTGCGATGACTAGCCCGACAATTTTTCTGTTTTTTAGCATCATGGGGCGTAAGTATAGTGGCTACCGGGGAAAATGCTGGTCAAATTTAGTGGAGCAGAGCGATGACGGTTAGAATGATTTTGCGGATGGGTGATCCACGGTTACAGCGGGTTGCTAGGCCGGTGGAAAAAGGTTCCTCATCCTTGCTAGAAAGCTTGCTCGAAGACATGTTTGACACTATGGCGGCCGCTGATGGCGTGGGGTTGGCGGCGCCACAAATAGGGATTGATCTTCGGGTGGTTGTCTTTGGATTTGACCAAAACGAGCGTTATCCCGAAGCGCTTGCTGTGCCACGCACAGTGTTGATTAATCCAGAAATTGAGATCACCGATTCGACCGAAGAGGACGGTTGGGAAGGCTGTTTGAGTGTACCTGGTATGCGTGGTCTGGTGTCTCGCCCGATCGGTATTCGTTATCGTGGGCTGGA
This sequence comes from Gammaproteobacteria bacterium, assembly GCA_003645395.1. Classification (GTDB taxonomy): domain Bacteria; phylum Pseudomonadota; class Gammaproteobacteria; order Immundisolibacterales; family Immundisolibacteraceae; genus QNFC01. The sequence goes on along the minus strand of QNFC01000001.1, from coordinate 29,034 downwards.
TGAGGCTGGACAGGTTATCGACCGTTCTGCTAGTGGGTTTCACGCCCGCGTGGTGTTGCATGAGTGTGACCATCTGGATGGAGTTCTTTATCCGCAACGGATAGCTGATTTGCGTGATTTTGGTTTTGAGGATGCGTTGGGTGCAGCGGAACCTTCAGACGAACTAGATTAGCAGCGGGGCTATGGCCAGGCCGGGGTGGGTGTAACCTGCAACTGAGGATTCCCATGAACATGAAAGAAAGAGAGTCGGCGTTGAAGAAAAAAGCCAGTAGTCACTATGCAGCCTGGTCAACGGTGGCCGGTGTGAGCAGATCAACCAGCGCAAGGGCTTTATCGAACCGTTGTTCAAACCCTTCTTCGCCAAGGCGCTGTTCGAGGCGGGTGGCGCCGTCAAACCTGAACTCCCGCGGGCGATTCTGGATTAATCCAATCAGTGCTTCCAGGTCAATTTGCGGATTAGCGTCGAAGTGGATGGTCAACAATTGCTGGCTTGTCGACATCGCTTTGATTCCCAATCGAGCCGCGTGTAATTTTAAGGTTGCCAGCCGGAAGCAGTTCTTCGCCGGCTCGGGTAGCAGGCCAAAACGGTCGATAAGCTCCACTTGCAGCTCAGTCAATGCGTCTTCGCTGTTACAGGCGGCGATGCGCTTATAAATTACGAGTCGGGCGTGGACATCATGCAGGTAGTCTTCAGGTAATAGGGCCGGTAGTTGCAGGTCCAGGTCGATTTGTTGTGGTTTCACGGGTTTGATCGCTAATCCCCGGTCGGCTTTTAGATCTGCAACTGCGCGTTCCAGCAGCTCGTGGTAAAGCGTCAGTCCGACCTCCTGAATGCGGCCGCTCTGTTTATCACCGAGTAGCTCACCCGCGCCGCGAATTTCAAGGTCGTGGGTGGCCAGGCTAAAGCCTATGCCCAGATCGCCAAGCGATTCGATTGCTTCGAGTCGCTGCAGTGCTGCGCCCTGGAGCCGGGCTTTGTCGGGCACCAGAATATAGGCATATGCCTGATGGTGAGAGCGACCAACCCGGCCGCGCAGCTGGTGAAGTTGCGCCAGGCCAAGGTGGTCGGCGCGGTCAATGATAATGGTGTTTGCGCTGGGTACATCGATGCCACTCTCAACGATGGTCGAGCAAATTAATAGATTGAAGCGCTGGTGAGTAAAATCGAGCATGATCTGCTCGAGTGCCCGTTCTGGGAGTTGCCCATGGGCGGTGCGGATGCTGGCATCTGGTAACAATTCGGCAATTTCCCGCGCGGTCTTTTCAATCGATTCAACGCGGTTATGAATCAGGTAAACCTGACCACCGCGACTGAATTCACGTTGACAGGCTTCTTTAATAAGTAGCGGGTCCCAGGTGCGAACAAATGTTTTCACCGGCATGCGTCGCTGTGGCGGGGTAGTAATCATTGATAGATCGCGCAACCCGGATACAGCCATACTCAAGGTGCGCGGGATCGGCGTGGCGGTAAGGTTGAGAATATCCACTTCCGCCCTGAGTGCCTTGAAGCGTTCTTTTTGGCGAACACCAAAACGGTGTTCTTCATCAATGATGAGTAGCCCAAGGTCTTTGAATTTTATGTTCTTTCCAAGCAGTTTTTGCGTGCCGATGACGATGTCAACCTTGCCTGATGCCATTGAGCCCTGGATAGCCTGCTGCTCTTTCGGTGTTTGAAAGCGCGATAGCCCGGCGATCTGATACGGAGTATCGGCAAACCGGTCTTGAAAACTCTCAGTGTGTTGTTGTACCAGAAGCGTGGTGGGCACCAGTACCGCAACCTGACGGCCGGCCGCGGCTACCACATAGGCAGCGCGAATGGCGACTTCGGTTTTACCAAAACCAACGTCGCCACAGACTACTCGGTCCATGGGCTGCGGCGCCTGCAGGTCGGTAACTACCTCATCGATTGTACGGCGCTGATCAAGTGTCTCTTCGTAGGGAAAACTGTTGGAGAACGTTTGATAATCTGACAGATCGAGTGAATAGGCGTGACCGAGCTTGGCGGCGCGGCGGGCATAGATTTCCAGTAATTCTGCCGCCGCATCGTGGGCTTTATCCTGGGCCTTTTTACGTGCTTTGGCCCATTGTGAGTTGCCTAGTTTGTGCAGGGGTGGATTGCTGCCGGCGTTGCCGGAGTACCGGTGAATCATGTCCAGTTTGGCAACTGGCACGTAGATGCGCGATGTTTCGGCGTATTCGAGACAGAGAAATTCACCGTTACTCCCGCCAACGTCCATCACTTGCAAACCTTGATAACGTCCTACGCCGTGATCAACATGTACCACCGGGTCGCCAATTCGCAACTCGCTGAGATCACGAACAATGGCGTCCAGGTCGGGGTCGCGGTGCCGATCATGGCGAAGTGCAATTTCCTGCTCACCGAATAACATCGATTCAGTGATGACGAAAATTCCAGCCTGGGGGTCATCTAATCCTTCTACCAGCGGCGAAACAGTCATTGCAAGTGACGCGTCGCTGTGCAGGAAATCTTCCCAATCGTTGCACTGGGCTGGTTTCAAGCCGCTACCACGCAGGGTGGATAGTAGGGCTTCGCGGCGACCATTTGATTCGGCCACCAGTAGCGTGCGACCGGGCTGTTCGGCGACAAAGGTTTGTAAACGCTGTATCGGTTTGGGGCTATGGGCGTCGGCACGAACATCCGGTAGCGGTGTGCCGGTGGGTGTAGTGCCGACTTTAACTGCAGGCCAGTTTTTAAATTCGCCAAAAAGTTCGTTTGCCTGTTGATAAAGAACATTTGCAGGTAACGGTGGGCGGTCAATATCTACTAGACGGTGTTCACGCCGATCGTTGACCATTTCCCAGAAATTTTCCGCGTGGGAAAAGCATTCATCGGTGTAGAACAGAGCGGTGTTAGCCGGTAAATAATCAAATAAAGTAGCGGTTTTTTCAAAAAATAGCGGCAGATAAAACTCGATGCCGGCCGGGATACGCCCAGCTTTTAATTCGCGGTAAAGAAAGGCCTGGCTGGCATTGGTCTGTAGATGAGTTTGATAGTTACGGAAAAAGCAGGTGATTGATTCGTCGGTTATTGGGAACTCACGGCCAGGTAACAAATGGATCTGGTCAAGTGATTCGTTCGAGCGTTGGCTTTCCGGATCAAAGGTCCGAATTGACTCGACTTGGTCATCAAACAGCTCGATCCGGAAAGGAACTTTGCTACCCATCGGGAAGAGATCAATAATGCCTCCGCGGATCGTAAAGTCGCCGTGGGCAATTACCTGGTTTACGAAGGTGTAGCCGGCCCGGGTAAGTTTCTCCCTGAACCCATCCAGGTCGATATGTTGTTCAATGTCGAGCCAGAGGCTGTAACGGTCGAGATAATCAACAGGGGCTAACCGCTGTGAAAGTGTGGTGACTGCAACGATTATTACGCCCTGTTTCATTACCTGCAGGCGGTGAAGCACAGATAGTCGTTCAGATATCAGTTCCTGGTCCGGCGAGAAATGGTCGTAGGGGAGCATTTCCCAGTCGGGCAAAAGCATGGGTGGGGGCTGGTCAGCGCCATTGTAAAAAGCGATCGCGTCTGCGAGTGGTTGAACCTGGGTGATGGAGTCCGTTATTACAAGTAGTGGCCGTTTGCTTGTAGCGGCCAGAGCGCTTAAAGCCCTGGCATTATCAGAACCATGGCCAGGTTGCCATTGAATCGGGCTGGTTGGATTGCCACTAACGAATGGCTTTAGTTCTGTGGGTAAGGATTTAGTAGTCATAAATTTGAGTAGCCGGAGACGGGGAAGCCTGCTCCCCTTGTCTCATTAAAGTAACGTTGAGATAAATAGTGAGGGCTAGTGGCTGTGAAATGCTGAGTATTATACTTGGCGTGAAAATTGCTGACGGGTTCAAAGGACTAATTAAAGCTTTGATCAAGGTTGACCGATTAAATATGACCCTGTTAGCTGAGGGGCCATTAATTGCCTAGAAGCCTTGTTCGCCACCGGCGAACGACATACAACTAGGGCAGGCAGTGGACCCGAATAGTGGGATTTATGGTACCTTGCCAACTTCAATTTACGGGGAATTTTTTAGGTGTTAAAACCGCTTCAATGCACAGTAATTTCTTTGACGAAGATCCGTATCGGTATCTGTGATGCTGGCTTCGATAAAAATTCGTCATTTATGGCAAATTATTGGCAATCTCGAGTTTTGAATGAATTTATTGTGGCCTTCAGTCAACGCCTGTCTTCGACCTATCAAGTATAAAAATTCATGTATTACGAAGTAGGCGTTAAGCAGATTCAGGGTGGGCGGGACTATCAGGAGGACTGTTACCAGGTTTTTTATCCTGATGCTGAGGATGTTGAGAAAAAACGTGCATTAGTGGTACTTGCCGATGGCATGGGTGGGCACGCCGGCGGAGCTGTTGCCAGTGAGATAGTGGTCGAGGGAGTCGTCGACATTATCTCTAAACAGTATCCGGTGGATAACTCTCCGTCGGCTTTGTTTGCTGCGATGGATGGGGCGAACCGGGCGGTTTTACGGCGAGCTCGTGAAGAACCGGAACTTCAGGGCATGGGCTGTACGTTGGTAGCCTTGACTATTGACCAAAATGAGCTTCACTGGATCAGTGTCGGTGACAGCTTGCTCTATCTAATTCGGGGTGGCGAGGTCATCCGTAAAAATGATGATCATAGCTATGGTGGGTACGTAGATCGTCTGATCGCTGCCGGAGAGGATATTCCAGCTACCCCAGGATTTAAGCCACGCCGCAACATGTTGATGAGTTACGTCAATGGCGAAGAAGTTGCCATGATTGACTGTCCTGACGAGGCGCATCAGATTCAGGCTGGTGATCGGCTGATTGTTGCCAGCGATGGTCTCGATACCATCAGCAGCGATGATTTCCCGTTTCTATCTAAAAACGCAGCCACTCCGCAGGCTTTGGCTGATGCGTTGGTGGGCGCCGTGGAAGCAGCCGGTAAATCCAATCAAGATAATACTACTGTGGTGGTGGTGGATGTTATTGGCAGCGGTGGTGATGATACGGATCAGGAGACGCCTGGCGACTGGGTTGGCGATAGCATTTTGGCTGGGTTGGATGAGGATACCGCCCAGGACATAACCACCGCGGTGGATCAAACGGTTGAAGAGGAAGGGGTGGATATCCTCGCTGTTGAGCTGCCGGCGAAGAAAGGTGACTCAAACCCTCTGCCTGGAGATGGTGGCGCTAACGAGCCTGTGGTCGCTGTAGTGCAGTCAGCCTCGGAGTCCGGCAACAAAAAGGTAACTATTATAAGTGTGGTAATTGTAGGCTTGTTATTAATAGCTGGTGGTTATTTCTTCCTGTCTGGCGAACGCTCCGCTCCGGTGACTGCCGGTGGCTCAGACCAGGCCAGGTCACAAAGGCCAACCGTAAGTCCCAAACAGCCGCAGGCTAAGCCGTCTTCACGCGTTACAGAGGCTGTCGTACCGGTTGCTCAATCGAAGTCAGATAAGCAGCTGCTACAGAATAATTTGCAAGATGAGCTGAAAAACGGTGCTAAAGGCCCCCTATTGGTGGTGCTTCATGCGGGCAAATTTACTCAGGGGAGTTCATCTCTATCACCGATTTTTGGTGAGCGGCCAGCGAGACAGGTTGTGGTGCCGGGGTTTGCGATGTCGGTGAACGAAATTACTTTCATGGAGTACGGCGCGTTTGCGGCAGCAGTCGGTCGCCGTCGTCCTGCAGATATGGGTTGGGGGCGTAATCAGCGGCCGGTTATTAATGTCAGTTGGGATGATGCACGGGCATACGTAGCCTGGTTATCAACCCAGACTGGTCATCGTTATCGGCTACCCAGTGAATCGGAATGGGAGTACGCAGCACGCGCCGGTACCACTGAGCCTTACTGGTGGGGGCGTGAAGCTGGAGATGGCCGCGCCAATTGCTGGGGTTGCGGGAGCAAATGGGATGGTGTTGAAACGGCTCCCGTGGGCAGTTTTTCTGCCAATCCCTGGGGTCTTCACGACACAGCCGGTAATGTCCTGGAATGGGTGTCTGACTGCATGCATAAAAACTACGTCAATGCTCCAGTCGATGGTAGTAGCTGGCAACAGACGGACTGTGAAGAGAGGGTTATACGTGGTGGATCGTGGAGTAACCCGGCAGATAATGGCCGAGTTGCAAAGCGGGGTGGCATGGGGGCAAACGTGCGTCAGGACAACCTGGGGTTCCGCGTGGTCCGCGAACTCGACTAGTCGACGATCTTTTGTTGACAGAGAAACTCGATTTGCCACTTTTAAAACGTCAGGTGCTTGCCGCGTTGGAGATCCCCGTTTGGCAACTACGTAAAGTTGAAACTGGCGTTGCTAAAGCGACGCCGACGACCTTACCCGGTGAGCCCACGCGGGTCCCGGAGGTTAATCAAGTCCAGGCGGTTGGCCAATTGAATTGGCAGCAACTGAGGCAGCGGGTCGCGGAGTGTCAATCCTGTGAGCTTCATGCGCAACGAACGCAGACTGTGTTCGGTGTTGGTAGTGAGTCAGCAGACTGGTTGATTATTGGTGAGGCGCCGGGGCAAGAAGAAGATCTACGTGGCGAGCCCTTTGTAGGCCGCGCTGGGCAGTTGCTGGACAACATGTTGCGGGCAATAAACTTAACTCGTAATCAGATATATATTGCCAACGTAATAAAGTGTCGTCCGCCGGGTAACCGAGACCCCCTCGCGGCAGAGCGGGTAGCGTGTAACGATTATCTCCTGCGCCAAATAGCACTGTTGCAACCTAAAATTATTATTGTTGTCGGTCGAGTTGCCGCACACGCGCTGCTTTCTACGGATGAGTCCGTAGGGAAATTACGCGGTCGCGAATTGAGTTTTGGTGAGAATGAAATTCCGGTGGTGGTGACTTATCACCCAGCCTATCTGCTACGTGCTCCGCTGGAAAAAATGAAAGTTTGGGACGACCTCTGTTTTGCTCGAGAGCGCTATAATAAGCGTCTTGCAGAGGGGTAAACTGATTTTGGTTGTGCGCAGTGAAACCGGTGGATCTTCATCGTTATCTGCAACTTCGGTGGTGAATGAGACCTCGTTGCGTGTGACGAAAATGGAGATCGGAGATCTGCCCGGGGTTTGTGAAATAGAGGCCCGAGCTTATCAATTTCCATGGAAGCATGCGGTATTTGCTGATTGTTTAGGCGCCGGCTACAGCTGCCATCTGATTTGGGACAAGAAGCAGTTACTGGGTTATTCACTGGTTGCTGTTGCTGCCGGCGAAGCCCATTTATTGAATCTCTGTATTGACCCGGATCGGCAGGGCTGTGGCTATGCTGGTTGGTTTTTGAAAGTTATTTTAAGGACTACCGCCGAGTTGGATGCGCTGACTGTGTACCTGGAAGTACGGCCCTCAAATCGGGCCGCCCTGGCGTTGTATCGAACCTTCGGTTTTGAGCAGATTGGGCTGCGTAAGAATTACTACCGTGCGGAGTCCAGGTGCGAAGATGCAATCGTGCTCTCAAAGAATATTGCGAGTTTGAAGCAATGGAGGCATCAGCTGCTCGCTCCAGAAAGTCGTCCTAAGTGTCTTGATCAGGTTTTGGTTTCACCTGATTAGGAAGGGTTTTGCACAAGGCCGTTCATCTATAAACGAGTTAAACAGGTTGTCAGCATTCTGCTGCAACGCCGTCATTAGCGAATAGAAGCAGACCATGAACGACTCCAGTTCTCCAGAATCTCAACGCCGCACCTTCGCGATTATTTCTCATCCGGATGCCGGCAAGACGACCCTGACCGAAAAGCTGCTGTTGTTTGGTGGCGCCATTCAGCAGGCAGGAACGGTTAAAGGTCGTAAAGCGAGCCGCCATGCGACTTCTGACTGGATGGCTCTGGAAAAAGAGCGGGGGATTTCGGTTACCGCCTCGGTGATGCAGTTTCCCTACCGGGATGTGACGGTGAACCTGCTGGATACGCCGGGGCATGCCGATTTTTCTGAAGATACTTACCGGGTGCTCACAGCGGTTGATAGTGCACTGATGGTAATTGACGTGGCCAAGGGCGTCGAAGCACGGACTATAAAATTGATGGAGGTCTGTCGCCTGCGCGATACGCCAGTGCTGAGTTTTATTAACAAGCTCGATCGCGAAGGGCGCGATCCGATTGACCTGCTCGATGAGATCGAACGAGTACTGGGGATTGAGGCGACGCCAGTCACCTGGCCTATCGGCATGGGTAAGCGGTTTAAAGGGATTTATCACCTTCAGCGTGATGAAGTGCATCTTTTTGACGGCAAGAATTCATCGGCCACTGGGGTGGAAGTGCTGGATGGTCTGGATCACCCACGGTTGCTAGAGGTGATGGATGCAGATGAAATTGAGGAATATCGAGAAGAAATTGAGCTGGTAAGGGGAGCCTGTCCGGAGTTTAACTTGCCAGCCTATCTGGCTGGTAAGCAGACGCCGGTTTATTTTGGTTCGGCAATCAATAATTTTGGCGTGCAAGTGTTTCTGGATGCGATTCTTGATTTTGCCCCAGGACCACAACCGCGAGAAGCGCTGGAGCGGGTGGTTGAGCCGCAAGAGCCGAAATTTTCCGGTTTTGTATTTAAGATTCAGGCGAACATGGATCCGGCGCATCGTGATCGCATCGCCTTTCTGCGTATCTGTTCAGGTCGCTATCACAAGGGCATGAAAATGCGCCACGTGCGTCTGGCACGTGACATGGCGGTTTCTAATGCCATCACCTTTCTTGCGGGTGACCGGGAGCACGCCGATGAGGCGTTTGCCGGCGATATCATCGGTCTTCACAATCACGGAACTATCCGTATTGGTGACACTTTTAGTGAGGGAGAGGTGCTGAAGTTTCAGGGCATCCCCAATTTCGCTCCGGAGTTATTTCGTCGGGCGCAATTAAAAGATCCGTTGAAAATGAAAGCTCTATTGAAAGGGCTCAAGCAGTTAGCGGAAGAGGGCGCAACTCAACTTTACAGGCCGTTGATTAGCAACGATTTGATTCTGGGTGCGGTTGGGGTGTTGCAGTTTGAAGTGGCCGCTTATCGGTTAAAGGACGAATACGGCGTCGACTGTCAGTTCGAACCAGTGGGTGTGGCCACCGCTCGTTGGGTAGAGTGTGACGATCCTAAAATGTTGCAGGAGTTTAAAAAGAAGGCTGAGATTAATCTAGCAATCGATGGCAGCGATGATCTAACTTATATCGCGCCCAGTAACGTTAATCTCAGCCTTACGGAAGAACGTTGGCCAGAAATACGGTTTTTGGCAGTTCGAGAGCGCTAACCGGTCCGCCGACCTATTTTTCCTCTCTTAACTTGCGCTAGCCAGGCGGGCTATCCGCTCTCGCTGCTGTTCTAATTCGCCCAGTTGGTCGCGCAGTTCAGCCAGTTTCTGTTGTTCTTTTGCGACTACCTCGGCCGGTGCTCGGCTGGTAAATGATTCATTCGCCAGCTTCTGCTCACTCCCGGTGGCGACCTTTTGCAGTTTAGCGATTTCTTTTTCCAATCGCGCTAGTTCCGCCGCAGGGTCGATCAGGTCGGCCAGTGGTACAAGTAATTGCAGGGTACCCACCAGGCCAATTGCGCTGTCTGGGGCTGTTTGTTCGCTGCCCACCCACTCAACGTTGTCTACCACCGCCACCGTTTTTAATAGAGGCAGATTTTTATCCAGATAGAGACGGTCCTGATCGGTGCCATTTTGTAACAACAGAGGTAGAGGCTTGCGCGGAGCGATATTCATCTCTCCCCGGATAGTGCGGACCGCACTGACGACATTTTGTAACCACTCGATTTCAGCTTCTGCTGGCTGATCACGGGGGAAGCTCTCGTGTGTAGGCCACGATTGCACCATTAAGGTGTCGCCAGTAACGCCGGCGGGGGTTTTAATCCGCTGCCAGATCTCTTCGGTAATGAACGGCATCACCGGATGGGCGGCACGCAAGAAAGCTTCTAGTACTTCCACCAGGGTTTGCCTGGCTGCGCTACGGGCCGCAGCATCGTCGCCATTGAGTACCGGTTTGGTCAACTCGATATACCAGTCGCAGTAGTTATCCCATACAAACTGGTAAAGCTCATTAGCTACATAGTCAAAACGATAATCTGTAATAGCGGTTTCGATCTGCAACAGGGTTTCGCCAAAGCGTGACCGAATCCAGCGGTCTGCGGCGCTCAATTGCTGTGTGGATCCCGTGGGCAATTCGTTGACTTGTTCTGCGGCGGAGTCGGGATCGTCACCAATATTCATCATCACATAACGGGCGGCATTCCAGAGTTTGGTGCAAAAATTTCTATATCCTTCAATACGCTGGAGGTCGAAGCGAATATCGCGGCCGAGTGTTGCCTGCGACGCGAAGGTAAACCGCAATGCGTCAGTGCCAAACGCTGGGATACCATTCGGAAACTGCTTGCGAGTGCTTTTTTCGATGCGGGCTTTCATATCGGGTTGCATTAACCCGGCGGTACGTTTTGCGATTAACGTATCGAGATCAGCACCGTCGATCAGGTCAATAGGGTCGAGTACATTGCCCTTGGATTTCGACATTTTCTGACCGTCAGCGTCGCGCACCAGACCGTGAATATAGATCTCACGAAACGGGACCTCACCGGTAAATTCGAGGCCCATCATGATCATTCTGGCAACCCAGAAGAAGATGATGTCGAAGCCGGTAACCAGCACGCTGGTGGGATAAAATTTCTCTAGCTCCGGGGTTTGCTCTGGCCAGCCAAGGGTAGAAAATGGCCATAAAGCGGAGGAAAACCAGGTGTCGAGTACGTCTTCATCCTGGGTCAGGAGCATGTGGGCTGGGAGTTGGTGGCGCTGCCGAACGTCGGCTTCATCCTGGCCGGCGTAATGCTTGCCTTCCTGGTCATACCAGACCGGAATTCGGTGACCCCACCAGATTTGCCGGGAGATGCACCAGTCTTCGAGGTTGTTCATCCACTCAAAATAGGTACGTGACCAGTTTTCCGGCACAAAACGGATATCACCGTTTTCAACGGCAGCGATAGCGGGTTTGGCCAGCGGCGCAACCTTTACGTACCACTGGTCGGTCAGCCAGGGCTCGATGACGGCACCGCTACGGTCACCTCTTGGCACCATTAGTTTGTGATCGTCAATTTTTTCGAGCAGGTCCGCCGCCTTAAGGTCGGCTACCAGTTTTTTGCGGGCGTCAAAGCGATCCATACCCCGGTAGGCTTCGGGCATGTTGTCACTAATGGCCGCATCACCGGTAAGTACATTGATCATCGGCAACTGGTGGCGCTGGCCCATCTGGTAATCATTGAAGTCGTGTGCTGGGGTTATTTTTACGCAGCCAGAGCCAAATTCCGGGTCAACGTAGTCGTCGGCGATGATCGGAATTTCCCGTCCGGTCATCGGTAAAGTGACTAATTTGCCGATTAAATGTTGATAACGGCTGTCGTCGGGGTGCACGGCGACGGCGGTATCGCCGAGCAGAGTCTCTGGACGGGTGGTGGCAACGGTCAGCGACCCACTACCATCCGCTAGCGGATAACGGATATGCCAGAGGAAGCCCTGTTCTTCAACTGAGTCAACTTCGAGATCTGAAATGGCCGTGTGCAGTACCGGATCCCAATTTACTAGCCGCTTACCGCGATAGATAAGCCCTTTATCGTAGAGACTGATAAACACTTCGCGAACTGCCGAAGAGAGGCCATCGTCCATGGTGAAACGTTCGCGACTCCAGTCGGCCGAGGCGCCCATGCGGCGTAATTGCTGGGTGATCTGGCCGCCGGATTCTGCTTTCCAATCCCAAACGTTCTCGATAAATTTTTCGCGACCCAGGTCGTGCCGGCTAATACCTTTAGTGGCCAATTGGCGCTCAACCACCATTTGCGTGGCAATACCAGCATGGTCGGTGCCGACCTGCCAGAGTGTGCTGGAACCACGCATGCGCTGATAACGAATCAGCAGGTCCATGATGGTGTCCTGAAATGCATGGCCCATATGCAGATAGCCAGTCACGTTGGGCGGCGGAATCACAATGCAGTAGGGGTCACCGTCGTTATCACTATCGGGGGCGAAATGGTTGTTCTCTTCCCAGCGCTGGTACCAGCGCTGTTCGATATCTTCGGGGTTATAGGTTTTGTCCATGTTTCCAGGTCGAATAAGTGGGATTGCCTCGGCTGGCTACCCGGTGGAGAAGGTTATCGCGCAAGTGCCCAGTTACGGTGATCGCCGTCATTGAGTCAGTGCTGGCAGATTACTCAGGTGGGTCGAGCAGGGCGCTGCGGTCAGTTAACTCAACAGGTTCGCGTAGCTGCTGTTTGAGTTCTTGCGCGAGCGCGCTGCAGCGCTCGTCAATGATCTGATCAAGGTGAGCGAGCCAGTGAGCTGGTAGTTCTGACTCAGCGGTTTGTTGGTTTTCGGCGTTTATGTCGGTAGTGAAACTCTCGAAGGCGGTGGCAGTCATCAGGGGCTCCTGCAGATCACTCTCCTCGTCCTGCTCTAACGGGTACTCAGCAACGGGGGAATGATCATCGTTTTCAGTTGCTGGCGCCAGCGGTTGTGTGGAAACCGGGTCATCATCCATGAAGGCGACCTGGGTAGCATCAAACTCTTCGTCGTCATCCCAATCGGTTTGATCCGCGTTGGAGGAATTCTCCGTTGTCTCCACAGGAGCTCGTTCTATTGACGATAGTTCCACCGACGGAGTTTCTGTATCGGGCAACTCAATCAGCAATGAGGACGCATCCAGCTCTTCTTCGAAGGCGACCTGAGTGAGGTTCAGGGAGTCATCAGCAGCAGACGTAGCCGGGTCGTTTAAGTCAGTGGCCGCTACCGAATCAGCAACTGAGTCGAGATCCTGACTTAAATCTATAACGGCCGAATCACTATTTTCAGCTGGTTGGGCCTGCGGGATGAATTGGGTAAGTTCTACTGGCTGCGCGCTGATAGCGATATCCGTTAATACCGGGATCTCATCGTCTTCTGGCGGGGATTCATCCAAATGGTCGCGTACGTAGTCGAGTAACTCGTCGAGGGAACTCTTGTTGCTGGCCTCTGCCGGTGTTTCGACCGGGGGTGGTGGCGTCTCATCTGCGCTCATGACTGCTCGTCTACAGTTAATTTGATGCGGATTTTATCTGGTGCATATCGAGATTGTAGCCCCTGTCGCGATAGAACCGGTAGCGTTTGCGGGCCGCCTGACGGTCAGCGTCGCCGCCGGCAACAAATTCCGTGACCCGGCTAAATCGACTGAACCAGAGTGGCACCTCGGAATCGAGGTTGACCAGCACATCTTCGCAATGCTGTGGGTCGCTCTGTTCGCCAGCGGTGCCGATAGTAATGGGTACCGGAGCGGAGAGCTTGAGCGGGCGCTTGGAGTCAAACCGCTGATGCGGTAAAAAAGCCAGCTCGGAGAAATTCCATAGGAGTTTGTCAAGTTGCTCCGCGGTCGGGTTGTTAGCCGTGTGCAAGTGAACCTGATGGCCCAGTAAAACTACTTTTTCGGTTAACTGGCAGGCGAAACGGAGTAACCCACTACGGGTGTCGTTCTCGAGTACGTAAAAATCAACTTTGGTCACGGCGCTAGTATTATCATGGGTGTCGTTAATGTTTAGTTATTGAGTTGATTAAAAACTGGGTTAACAGGGGCACCGGTCGCCCGGTTGCGTCTTTATTTTTGCCGCTAACCCAGGCAGTGCCGGCGATATCGAGATGTGCCCAGCGTTGTTTTTCAGCAAATCTGGATAAAAAACAGGCGGCCGTGACGGTGCCAGCGGTGCGGCCGCCAACATTGGAGATATCTGCAATATTGCTTTTCAGTTGTTGTTGGTACTCATCCAGCATTGGTAGCTGCCAGACTCGGTCATGGCTTTCTAAACCTGCTGTAAGCAACGCATCGACCAGCTGCTGGTCGTTACCTAACAATCCACTTACATGGTGACCCAGGGCAACGAGGGCGGCGCCGGTCAGCGTGGCGATATCGATCACCACAGCCGGGTTGTAACGTTCGGCATAAGTCAGAGCATCAGCCAGAATAAGCCGGCCTTCTGCGTCGGTGTTGATGATTTCGATGGTTTTGCCGGACATGCTGGTAACGACATCCCCGGGTTTGTTGGCTAATCCATCGGGCATGTTTTCGACAGCAGGGATAATGCCCACGACATTGACCGGCAATTTGGCGATTGCCGCCGCTTTAATGGTTCCTAGAACACTGGCGGCACCACACATGTCGTACTTCATTTCTTCCATGCCGCTAGCGGGTTTAAGTGAAATTCCACCGGCGTCAAAGGTTACGCCTTTGCCCACAAGCACTGTTGGTCGCACGCTAGTTTTGGCACCCGAGTACTCCAGCACAATTAGCCGAGATTCTTCACGACTACCTCGGCCCACACTAAGTAGTGAGCCCATACCCAGTTCGTCCATACGCTGCTCATTGAGAATGTCGATTTTTAAATCCAGCTCTTTGGCCAGAGTCTTTGCCTGGGCGGCCAGATAAACCGGTGTGCAGACATTACCGGGTCGGTTGCCCAGATTGCGTGCCAGCTCAACGCCTGCGGCGATGGCGGTATGTATGCCGAGAGTTCGACGGGCTATTTTTTTGGCAGCGGGCGTGGCATTGTCGATGCACAGAGCAATGCGTTTTAGCCTGGCAACCGGTTTTTTGGTACTTTTCAATTCATTGAAGGAGTAGGCGCTGCGGGAAAATGTTTGCACTGCCATTGCCAGATTCCATTGTTGATCGCGTTTGGTGACTTTCAGTGTCGTCAGCCAACAGGTTGCGTTTGTGCAGCCAAGGGATTTCACCGCCTGACCCGCGGCTTGTAAAATAGTGACAAACTGGCTGGGCTCCAGGTTGTCCGGCTTTCCGCAACCGACTAGTAATACACGTTCGCTTGCGATGCCCGGCAGCGACCTGAGCAGCAAAGTTTTGCCGTGGCTGGTAGAGATGTCACCGGCCTTTATCGCTGCGCTAATGCTGCCACCACTCGCCCTGTCAAGCGCTGCGGTGACCGCCGGGAGTCGTTTTCCGCTGACCACTGGAACCATCAGGCAATGGGTGTTGTCTTCGGTGACTGACTTGGTAGATAACGAAAATTTCATGCCATACTCCAAAAAGCATTAGGTGTCTGACTTCACGTGGCAGCAACTATGGATTTCGTGGCCACGCTCGTAGTTAGCGAAACGGTTATTTTAGCGAAAACAGAATGGTTGCTGGGTGTCGTTTGTTGTTTTTGGGCATGCTGGTTACTTTAGAAGATTTTGGATGTTGCTGTTGTGAAAGTTATTCGAAACGCGCTGTTGAAAGAGTTTGCAGTCTATTTTTTAGGTACGGTTGCTGTACTAACCCTGGTGCTTTCAAGCACGCGCATCATTCGTTATCTGGCGTCGGTTGCCCAGGGGGAGCTTCCTGGCGGAGCTGTGCTCGGTTTAATGTCACTAAAACTGTTATGGGCACAAACTATTATCATCCCTGTCGGGCTGTTTTTGGCGGTTCTGCTGACGCTTAGTCGCTGGTATCGAGACAGTGAAATGGCGGCTCTCTCCGCTGCCGGAGTATCGCCTGTTCAGTTACTGGTTCCCGTAGGGCTGCTGGGGCTGCTCGCCAGTGTGCCGATTGCTTTGTTGTCTTTTTATCTGGCGCCGTGGGCCGAAGAGCAAACTATAAAAATTGAGGAGCGAATTCAGAGCGAGCCCGCGTTGACGGGGATTAGCAGTGGTGCTTTTCGATCTTTTGACGATGACCGGAGGGTGTTCTATGTGCAACAACTCAGCCGTGACCGTAGCCGGCTGGAAAATGTATTTATTCGCGACAGTAGTGGCCCGACTAAAGAGACCCTGCTTGCTGCACCGAGTGGCCGTATAGAAATTGATAACTCCAATGGTGATCAGTTTCTGGTATTGGAACAGGGTTACCGTTATGACGGCAGAGCCGGTGACCTCGATTTTAGAGAGATGCAATTTGCTGAGTACGCAATATTGATCGAGCAGCCGGAATTAAAGCAAAAAAGTCGTGGCGAGAAGGCGATGACTACCGCCAAACTTTGGGGTTTTCGTAAGCTTGATATAGTCAGTGCTGAACTGCAATGGCGGCTTGCTATTCCAGTGTCCACGGTGATGTTGATGCTGCTGGCGGTGCCGCTAAGTTACACGGCACCGCGCTCAGGACGTTCCGGGCGCCTGGCTATGGCGGTGATGGTCTATCTGCTCTATAGCAATTTTTTAAAGGTGAGTGACTCCTGGTTATCGCATAGCCAAATTCCGCAATGGGTGGGGCTTTGGTGGGTGCATTTGGTTATTATCGGACTGTTTGTCTTGTTGATGATTAATTTGAATAATCCTATGGTCAGCTGGTATCGGCGTTTTCCGGGGTGGAGGCGGCCTTGAATAAAATATCGCGCTATCTTTCGCGGGCGGTTCTTGTTGGTTTCGCGCTGTCGTTAGCGGCGCTCACAGCGGTGTTTTCTCTATTTGCGGTGATTGCAGAGCTCGGGGACCTGGGTGAGGCAGGCTACGGATTCGCCCAGCTAACGCAGTATCTGCTGCTTACCACGCCACGGCGGGCGTTTGAATTACTGCCGAGCGCAGCATTGGTCGGGTCACTTGTGGGTTTAGGCGGTCTTGCAGTCGGCGGTGAGCTGGTGGCCCTCAGAGCGGCTGGTTTTTCTATTTTGTCAATTGGCCGAGTGCTGCTGTTAGCCGCCTTGCCAATACTGGTGTTTGCCCTGGCTTTGGGTGAACTGGTGGTGCCGCCTTTGGAGCGTTTAGGTCAGGAAATTCGCAGCCATGCGTTGGGGGAGCTATTTTCGGATGGAGTGGGTGGAGGGATCTGGATACGCGATAGCCAGGCATTTATCAACGTTGGTATTGTTAATGCTGACCAGACCCTACTGCAAGTGAGTATTTATGAGTTTGATGAGAATCAGCGGATGAAGGCGGTTACCTACGCTAAAAAAGCCACGAAAGAGCAAAGCGGATGGATACTGCACAAGTTACGACAGACTTTGCTTGTTCCGGAAGGTGCTGAACGGGTCATTGCCGGACGGGCTCGTTGGGAGTCGACCCTCGCACCAGAAAATATGGCAGTGGGTGCCGTCACACCGGAACGGATGTCGGTGTGGGAGTTGCATGAGCATGCTCAGTTTCTGGCCGAAAATGGTCAAAGCGCCGGCCGTTATGAGCTTGCTTTCTGGCAAAAAATGTTTCATCCGCTAACCATTATGGTGATGGTCTTGATCGCGTTGCCCTTCGTATTTGGTAGCTTGCGCAGTGGTAATCTTGGGCAACGTGTTTTTATCGGTATTATTTTTGGTATGTTGTTCCACATTGTCAGCCAGGCGATCGGTTACCTGGGGCTAGCGTATCATTTGAATCTCTTTGTATCGGCGCTGCTGCCAACCCTGCTTTTTTTGGGTGCCGGATTGGTCGCAATATCCATTGCCCAGCGGACTTGATTTCCTGCGGGTTTAGCCCGCCAGAAATCGCCCAGGTCGGTAGCGTTTGTTGCGGGCTCAAGCAGGCGACGCGCTGCCACCGAACTGGCCCCAGGCCGTCAATTCCCCTTCAGTCGGTCTCTCCCCGGCCGCTAAAAATTAACAGATAACCCCACTGAGCTGATTGCCAGATGTCAGTTGTGCCCTTTACTACTACAGGTTAATGCCAAGTTGTATAGCAAATTAGTGGCCGAGCCGCTGGTCGAATCAACCGTTGCAGGTAGTGCACTCACCGCTAAAGCAGGAGAGCAGATTTACGCTGTGGGTGAACATCACTGGGCCTCCCTGTCGCCGCAACGTGGCCGAACGTTAAAGATATTCGATGACCTGCCTGCCTGTCAGGCAGCGCTGCCGAATGGGCCACCTCCGCGGTTAGTGATGATCGATGTTTGTGGACAAACTGATCGTGTAGTCGATTTTGTTTATCAAGTGCGTTCCGATAGCGCATTGGCAAATACCCAATTATTGTTGCTGGCGGAAGAGCAGCAGCTCGTTGAGTTGATGCCACTGTTTCGCGGTGTAGCGGATATTGACTTTGCGGTGGCGGCAAGTTCCTCTGAACTTCTGCGGCAGCGTATTGGCCACCTGCTGGCGATGCCGGCCCAGCATGCTGACCACGAAAATAGCCCGGTAAGGCTACAGGTGGTTGATAGTGTGATGAGTCGTCTGATTAACAGCCGACGACGCTCTCAGCAGGAGCTGAATCGTGTCCAGCAGATGCTCGATCTTACTGCGGGCGCGGTGGCCATGTTTGACCTGCAAACTTTAAAGTGGGTTTATGGTAATCGACAGGCGATTGCGCTTTTCCTTCCTACCGATGCACAGAACCGGCCTGAAATTATTTTAACGGAATTGCTGGCCTGTTTCGCTCCAGAGGCTCTTGCTGACCAGCTGGAACGCCTCCGGTCTGGCCGAGAGAGTTGGTGTGCTATTGAGACTCTGGCTCTTGCCCATGGAGCGGGTGTTGCCCAGCTGGCGCAGCTACGTTTTTTGACTGACCAGTGTAGCGAAGGGGTTTTTGTGTTGAGCACGCATGATGTGGCCGTCGCTCACGATGCTGAATTACCACATCACGCACTGCATGACCTGTTGACGGGTCTGCCCAACCGAAAGATGTTGCTAGATCAGGTTGCAAAAGCGATAGGGGGCGTAAAAGCACAAGGTGGCTCCTTTGGTCTAATGGTTATGGATCTGGATCAGTTCAAGGATGTTAACGATAGTTTCGGTCACGTTGGCGGAGACAGCCTGCTGTGCCAGGTAGGTCAGCTGCTATCAGCTACAGCTGGCGAAAATGATCTGGTAGCCCGGCTGGGAGATGATGATTTTGCAGTTTTGTTTTCCCTGCCGCAGAACCGCCAGGCTGTTTGGCATAAGGTCGATCAAATCGCTCAGGCGCTCCAGCGTCAGTTCATCATTGAAGACCGTAAACTGGAAATTGGCGCGAGCATGGGTGTGGTTCATTACCCAACTGACGGTGAAGATGAGCAAACTTTGCTGCGCCATGCGGAGATTGCCTCTTTTCTGGCGAAACGGGATGGTTTGGGGATTGTCGCGTTTGAGCAGCAGCAAGAACAAACTAATCACGATCAACTAACCTTGAAAGCAGACCTTCGTCAGGCGATCAATGGCGGTGAGCTGTTTATTCATTATCAGCCGAAGGTCAGAATCAGTGATCGACGCTGCGTGGGCGTTGAGGCATTGACGAGGTGGGTGCATCCGACTCGGGGCTTTATTCCGCCGGATGAGTTTATTGCCCTTGCCGAGCGTGCAGGGTTGATAAAGAATTTGACCCGGTGGGTGATTGCGCAGGCGGTCGAGCAGGCGGCTCGATGGCGTGAAGCAGGTAATCCTTTATGTGTAGCGGTTAATTTATCGGCCCGTAACCTGCAAGAGCCGGATCTGGTGGCTTTTGTGAAAGATAAGCTCGCTGAGTTTTTGCTACCACCGAGTGCGCTGCAGTTTGAAATTACTGAGAGTGACATCATGGCCGACCCGGCCAAAGCCATCGCGATGATTGAGGAACTGCACGGGTTTGGAATCGAGTTTGCCGTAGATGATTTTGGTACAGGCTATTCGTCGCTCGCTTATCTGAAAAAATTGCGCATCAGTGAGTTGAAAATAGATAAGGGGTTTATCAGTCAGTTAAATAGTGCTGGTGATGACATGGTTATTGTCCATTCCACTATCACTATGGCGCATCAACTGGGTATCCGGGTGGTCGCGGAAGGTGTTGAAGATCAGGAGATTTGGGATCTGCTTGATGTGCTTGAATGTGACGTCGTGCAGGGATACCTGATTAGTCGTCCAGTATCTCCAAAAGATCTGGATGCCTCGCTAGCCAAAGGTCTTACCAGTCATATCAACTAGTCCTATTTAGGTAGAAGCCGCAACGGCTTTTTTTACTGCTGGTTTAAGTCCTGATTAAAAAAATCGCAGTAGTCCCATAACGGGCATTTCGCACAGTTAGGCGCAGCGTCGCCGCAAACGGCTTCGCGCATTCTAAAACCGCTGCCAAATCGCCATAGATCAATGCTAATTTCCCAGCTGGCCATGCCGCTGGCCGTTTGTAGTGCCTGCATGCTCGCGTCAAAGCTCTCATCCTTGCGGCCTTTTGGCAGTAACCCAAGTCGTTTCAACACCCGGCGAGCGTCGTCAGTGGCGAAATAGTAGGAAAAACCGCTACTGAGCAGAAACCACTCCGCAGCGCTACGCCCCACGCCGGCAAAAATATCAGCAATTTCGCGGTGCAATAAATAAATGTTGGGTGTTGCGTAGCTGTTTAGCCACTGGCTAAAACTGCCGTGTTCGGCGCTAATTTCTACAAGTTTGCGTGCGTTTTTGATTACGGCGGTCAGTTTGCGGCGGTTACGGATCAGTTCTTTCTCGAGTACGAGTTTTTCGATCGTTTCAAGTGGCATTGTCGCTACTATTATCGGGTCGAACTGAAAAAATGCCTGTTGGTGCGCCGGCCATTTGTCGCGCACGACTTTTCGCGAAAACCCGGCTGCAAACATGTGGTAACAAAGTTCTTCAAACAGCAAGGCGTCAGTGTCATGGCTTTCATTAATTGCCCAGGTGGATGGTGCTACCGGTCCATCGGCATGTAATGTGCTGTTCTTCTGGCTGATTTTTTTGCATACGTCGGCGAGCTCGCGGTTGCTGAGAAGGTGCAATTTATCGGCTGAGTTCGCGGTGGTTGTTTTTCTCGATTGCTTTGCCATAGTGCTAATCGTCACGTCTGTAGGGCGCTGCAGGTTACAGTCTGCAGAACAGAATAAAGGTGCTGTTACCGGTGCTAGAATACTCGGTTTTTTCACGCCATTTAGTTTGGCCGTTCGGTCAGCACGTAAAGGAAGTTAGTCCCATGTTTAATAAACAGATGTGCATTCGTGATTACGATGCAGAATTGTGGCAGGCCATCGAGGCTGAAACCGTACGCCAGGAAGAGCATATTGAGCTAATCGCATCGGAAAATTACACCAGCCCGCGGGTGATGGAGGCGCAAGGGACACTACTCACCAATAAATACGCCGAGGGATATCCGGGTAAGCGCTATTACGGTGGTTGTGAGCATGTGGACGTTGCTGAGCAGCTGGCAATTGAGCGGGTAAAAAACCTCTTTGGTGCCGATTATGCCAATGTTCAGCCCCATTCTGGTTCGCAGGCCAATTCGGCTGTTTACCTCGCGCTGTTACAGGCCGGCGATACGATTCTTGGTATGAGTCTCGCCCACGGCGGCCATCTTACCCACGGTGCTAAGGTGAGCTCATCCGGCAAGCTCTACAACTCGATTCAATACGGCATCGACGAAGCCACCGGAGAGCTCGATTACGACGTCATTGAGGCGCTGGCTATTGAACATCAGCCAAAGATGATTGTTGCCGGCTTCAGCGCTTATTCAAGAGTTATGGACTGGCAGCGATCTCGCGATATTGCGGATAAAGTCGGTGCGTATCTGTTCGTCGATATGGCTCACGTGGCGGGGCTGGTGGCGGCAGGGCTTTATCCAAATCCGGTGGGTATTGCCGATGTCACCACCTCCACCACTCATAAAACGCTGCGTGGTCCTCGCGGCGGGCTGATTCTGGCGAAGGCTAATGCTGAGATTGAAAAAAAACTTAATTCAGCAGTATTTCCCGGTAGCCAGGGCGGTCCGTTGATGCACGTGATCGCCGCTAAGGCAGTGGCTTTTAAAGAGGCGCTGGAGCCCGGTTTTAAAACTTACCAGCAAGCCGTGATAAGTAACGCTCAGGCGATGGCCGAAGTGATGGTTGCACGGGGCTACAAAGTGGTGTCTGGCGGTACTGACAATCACCTGATGCTGGTCGATTTCATTGCTCAGGGACTGACTGGCAAAGATATTGAAGCGGCACTGGGCAAAGCCAATATCACCGTTAATAAAAACTCTGTGCCTAATGATCCGCAGTCGCCTTTCGTTACCAGTGGTATCCGCATCGGTTCCCCTGCAATGACGACACGTGGCTTTGGCGAAACCGAGGCCCGTGATCTGGCAGGCTGGATTTGCGACATTATTGATAACTTGGGCGACGCAGAAGTGGAAGCCCGCGTTAAGCAGCAGGTGCTGGCTGTTTGTAATAATTTCCCTGTATATCAACAGTAGATAGAGCTATCTGATGCGCTGTCCGTTTTGCCACGTCGACGACACCCGGGTTATCGACTCTCGCTTGTTTGGTGAGGGTGATCGGGTGCGCCGCCGGCGTCAGTGCACCGGATGTAACAGTCGCTTTACCACCTACGAGCAGGCAGAGCTTGCGATGCCCAGGCTGGTCAAAAGTGATGGCAGCCGGGATGAATTTAAGGGGGCAAAACTGCGTGCAGGAATCGACCGTGCGTTGGAAAAGCGACCGGTATCGACAGAGCAGCGGGATGAACTGCTGGCCCGACTGATCCGTCGTCTACAAGCCTGGGAAGAGCGCGAGTGCCCAACCGCCCAACTTGGTCAGTGGGTGATGGATGAGCTACGTCAGACCGACGAGGTTGCGTATGTTCGTTTTGCATCGGTTTACCGCCGTTTTGAAGACGTCGATGCTTTTCGCGAGGAGATAGACAAGCTTCGCGTGCCGGACGAGGCATCGGAATCGGTGCCTTCCAAGTGAGAGAATCAGCACCGCTGGATCGGCAGTTTATGACCCGGGCTCTGGAGCTGGCAGAGAAGGGTCGGTTTACTGCTCAGCCCAACCCGGTTGTTGGCTGTGTGCTGGCTGTCGGTGGAGCGATGGTTGGTGAAGGGTTTCACGTACGCAGCGGCGAAAACCATGCAGAAATCAATGCTCTGGCCGTAGCGGGCAGCAAAGCGATGGGTTCCACCGCCTACGTGACGTTAGAGCCCTGCAATCATCATGGCCGCACCCCGCCCTGTAGCGAAGCATTAATTGCTGCCGGGGTGTCACGGGTGGTTTATGCGATGGAAGATCCCAATCCTCAGGTTTCAGGTAGTGGGATTGCAACGCTTGTGGCGGCAGGGGTGCAAGTGGATTTTTTTGACACGCAGGGTAAAGCGGAGACGTTAAACCCTGGATTTAATAAACGCATGCAAACCGGCCAGCCCTGGGTACGGGTGAAATTAGCTAGCAGCCTTGACGGCGGCACCGCGCTGGCAAACGGTGATAGCCGTTGGATAACGGGTGAGGCGGCTCGCGAAGACGTGCATCGCTGGCGTGCGCGCAGTGGTGCGATTGTTACTGGCATTGGCACTGTGCTGGTGGATGACCCAAAGCTGACCGTCAGACTAGATGAGCCGACGGCGACGCCTTTGCGGGTGGTGCTGGATTCTCACGGTAAAATGCCGCTGGGGTGTCAGTTACTTCAGCAACCCGGGCCGATAATGCAGTGCACGGGGCCTGTAGCGACAGGACTTGGTATTTCGCGGGTAGTGGTCGAGCAGCTACCGGTAACCGAAGCGGGGCTAGATCTTTCGGCCCTGTTAAAGAGGCTGGTAAAACAGGAAGTGAATGAGGTCTGGGTTGAAGCAGGTTGTCGCCTGGCGACCAGTTTTTTGCAAGCCGGACTGGTGGATGAGTTAATTGTCTATGTCGCGCCAGTATTGTTGGGAGAGGGTGCTCAGCCATTGTTGCGAATGACCGGGTTGACGGATATGTCACAGCGCACTGAGCTGGAATTAGTCGATGTTTGTCGGTTTGGTGGGGATGTTCGATTGACCTATCGGCCCCAGCAAAACAGAACTCATCTTCACTGACCGGGCATTGCCGACACAATTGAGTTTAGATCAGGTAACTTAAATAATATGTTCACAGGAATTATCGGAGAGGTCGGCCAGCTGCAGCGTAGCGATAGCCGGGGAGGGGACCGGCGGCTGCTGATTCAGGCCAGTGGGTTGCCGCTAGAGAGTATGGAGCTTGGTGAAAGTGTAGCGGTGAATGGTGTCTGTCTGACGCTAGTTGAAATCAATGAAGATAGCTTTGCAGCCGATGTTTCCACCGAAACGCTAAGCTGTACCAGTCTGGGTGATTTGACGGCCGGCGCAGCGGTTAATCTTGAGCGAGCATTAACTCTGAATCAGCCCCTCGGCGGTCATCTGGTCAGCGGTCACGTTGACGGGCTGGGTAAAGTGACAGCGATACGCCCGGATGGCCGCTCGACCCGGTTTGATTTTCAGGTGCCTAAAGCGCTATTGCGTTATATCGCCGCAAAAGGATCGATCACCATTGATGGCACCAGCCTGACCGTTAACACAATTTCTGATCAGGGCTTTTCGGTTAATATCATTCCGCACACGATGGAGCGGACAATAATCGGCGAATACCAGACAGGCCGGGCGGTTAATCTGGAAGTGGATTTGATCGCACGCTACCTGGAGCGATTAATGACGGGAACAGCTATTGTGGACAATGCGACGGTGACCATTGACCTGCTACGTGATAACGGAATGTTATGAGTAATACTGAATTGAGTAATTTCAGCAGTACCGAGGAGATCATTGAGGAGATCCGCCAGGGGCGGATGGTGATTATGCTCGATGACGAAGATCGCGAGAACGAGGGCGATCTAATCATGGCGGGAAGCGCAGTAACTGCTGACGCCATCAATTTTATGGCCAGCTACGGGCGCGGGCTGATCTGCCTGACCCTGAGCCCTGACCGTTGTGAACAGTTGCATTTGCCATTGATGGTGGCCGACAACAACGATAAAAATTCAACCAACTTTACTGTTTCTATCGAAGCGGCTGAGGGTGTCACTACCGGCATTTCTGCCGCTGACCGGGCTGCCACAGTGGAAGCGGCGGTCAAGTTGGATGCCAGGCCAACAGATATCGTCCAGCCGGGACATATATTTCCGTTGAAAGCCCAGCCCGGCGGCGTATTGGCCCGGGCGGGCCACACCGAAGCGGGGTGTGATCTGGCGCGGTTGGCGGGGTTTGAGCCGGCGGCGGTGATCGTTGAAATTCTCAATGACGACGGCACCATGGCCCGTTATCCCGATCTTGTGCCTTATGCCAAAAAGCATAGCCTGAAAATGGGCACCATCGCCGACCTGATCAAATACCGTATTAATGAAGAAAAATCGGTGGAGCAGTGTGCGGAGACCCCATTTCAGACCCGCCACGGTGAATTCACGTTACGTGCCTATCATGATCCCGTCGATGACGCCGTGCACATGGCGTTAATAAAAGGGGACATTGCCCAGGGTGAGCCAACACTGATTCGAGTACATGTAATTAGCGCGCTGCAGGACATGATCGGTGAACGCGCGGCTGGACATTGGTCTGTTGATACTGCGTTGGCGAAAATTGCCGCAGCGGGGAAGGGGGTGTTGGTTATTTTGAACCCCTACGAAGAAGGACAGGAGTTGGCGCGTGAGGTGCGTCAGTACAAAATGAACCAGATGGGCGTGCCCCGTCCTGATGACGGCAGCGAAAATCCGGAACTGCGCCGTTACGGTATTGGCGCACAAATCTTGAACCACCTGGGTGTAGGTAAAATGCGCATCATGGGGTCACCGCGTCGGCTACATAGTTTGGGTGGGTATGGTCTGGAGTTGGTGGACTGGGTGCCGCTGGACGAGTCAACCAGTAGCGAACAAGACCAGACACCCGGTTTGAATAAAAATATGAATAACGAGGTGAGCAATGCAAGGGGTTAATTTTCTAGAAGGTGACCTGCGTGTATCGGGGTTACGCTTTGGCATCGTGGTTAGTCGGTTTAATGATTTCATTACCGAGCGTCTGCAAAGTGCGGCGATCGATACGCTGGTTCGCCACGGCGCCCAGGCGACCGATATCACCGTAGCCAAAGTACCGGGTGCATTTGAAATTCCACTGGCCTGTGATCGCCTGGCTGCTTCCGGCAGAGTCGATGCGGTGCTGGCGTTGGGTTGCGTGATCCGTGGTGCGACGCCGCATTTCGACTACGTGTGCAGCGAGACCAGCAAAGGTATATCCGCCGTTGGTCAGAAAACCGGGTTGCCGGTGGCGTTTGGCCTGTTAACCGTTGATACGATCGAACAGGCGATTGAACGCGCCGGCACCAAAGCAGGTAATAAGGGCGTGGATGCAGCGTTAACTGCGATCGAGATGGTCAATCTGCTCGCTAAAATTGATGCCTGAGTTGTTGATAAAGAATGATCCGGTAGCTTCGGCGCTGACCTTGTGAGTGGGTCGCGTAGTCTTGCGCGGCGATGCGTATTGCAAGCGCTTTACCAGTGGCAGATCGGCGGTGACTCGCCGGCCGAGGTCGTGCGCCAATTTCAGGAAGATCGTGGGCTCGGTCGAGCCGATCGTGATTATTTTCTGGAGTTGTTTACCGAGGTGTGTGAGCGGTCTGAAGAACTCAGTGCTGAATTGACTCCCTACCTTGATCGACCCTTTGATGAACTTGATCCGGTGGAGCGGTCGGTGCTCTGGTTTGGCGCGCAGGAGTTGCAGCGGCACCTGGAAATACCCTATCGGGTGGTGATTAACGAAGCCGTCGATCAGGCCCGCCTGTTTGGCGGCGAGGATGGCTATAAGTTTGTTAACGCGGTACTCGATAAAATGGCTGCTACAGTGCGGTCAGTGGAAAAAAGCTAGACAGAATCGCGTTATTCCTTCTCCATTTTTCGGCTATCCCGATGTCCGAATTTCGTCTGATTGATCGTTACTTCACCGCCGCAACGACACCCCGCGCAGATGTTGTGGTCGGTATTGGCGATGATGCGGCCATTTTGCAGCCGCCGGCCGGTCAGCAGATGGTGGTCGCAACCGATACCCTGGTGGCCGGTGTGCATTTTCCGCTAGACACCACTGCAGAGGCAATTGGCTACAAGGCGTTGGCGGTTAATCTGAGTGACCTGGCGGCAATGGGGGCGACGCCGGCCTGGGCGCTGCTTGCCCTCACGTTGCCAGAGCAAGCCCCGCAGTGGCTGACTGGCTTTATGGCCGGCTTCTCGTCGTTAGCCGAACAGTTTAATGTGGCTCTGGTGGGCGGTGATACCACCCGTGGGCCACTGACCATTACCGTGCAGATTATTGGTCATGTACCGGCTGGTGCGGCCTTGACCCGTGGTGGTGCGCGATCGGGGGATCGAATTTTTGTCACAGGCAAACTGGGCGACGCCGCGTTAGCGCTACACGCTCTGAGCGATGGCGGTTGTGGCCGAGAAGATTTAAAAGCAGACTTCCGTGAGCGCCTGGATTTTCCGACTCCACGGATTGCGGCAGGAACCTTGCTGCGCTCAAAAGCCAGTAGCGCCATCGATGTTTCGGACGGTCTAATTGCTGATTTGGGGCATATCCTGACCGCCAGCGGGGTGGGGGCCAGGGTGGTGCGAGACCGGATTCCCAGGTCAGAAAGGTTTCTTGCCTGTTTGAGTGCAGGGGGTGTTGACGCCCAAACCGGTTGGCAGATAGCTCTTGCCGGTGGCGACGATTATGAACTCTGTTTTACGATACCCGAAAAAGATGGCGATGAAATGCTCGGCCGCGACTGGAGTGTTTGTAATGGGATTACCGAGATTGGCGTGATTACTGCCGAGAAGGGCCTCCAGTTAGTTGATCTGGCCGGTCAACCAGTGCCGTTTGTAAATACCGGAGGGTATGACCATTTTTCTTAACTACTACCAAAATAATGTGAGCCGTTTATGCCGCTGATTCGACACGACCTGATGCCGTTTTGTCGTGATCCGATCAACCTGCTGGCATTGGGGTTTGGTTCCGGGCTTGCTCGACGTGCGCCGGGGACTTTTGGGACGCTGGCAGGAATACCTTTTTTGCCCCTGTTTGGATTGATGACGCTGCCGTGGGCAAGCTCACTGTTGCTAGTCGCGGTACTGGCCGGGGTGCTGATTTGCGGGCATGCCAGTCGGTCGATGGGCCTGGAAGACCCCGGCTGCGTAGTGTGGGACGAAATGGTTGGCCTGTGGGTCACCCTCTACGCGCTACCGCTGACATTTTCTGCAGTTGTCGGTGGGTTCCTGTTGTTCCGGTTGTTCGATATCCTCAAGCCCTGGCCGATCAGCTGGTGCGATCGTACCGTTAAAGGCGGGCTCGGCATCATGGTTGATGACTTGCTGGCGGGACTATTCGCCGGATTGCTGCTGCGAGTTTTGCTGTGGGTGACCGGGCAGGTTCCACAGATTCTTTTTTTAGGATAGCCATATCAGGTTTGATTTGTCTATCAGTGCCGATCCGCTAGCCGTTCGTTTCTGCCTTATGGGATAATTATCGGCCAATGCCCGCAAGGTAAAAGGATAAAAAAATTGGCGACCTTGGCGCAGCGCTGAGGGTTACTGCGCTGCATATCCATGGGCGATCATTACCCATTAATCTATAATTTATTCGCTGGAGTCGAAAATGGACAATAACAAACAACGTGCGCTGGAAGCTGCCCTGTCGCAGATTGACAAGCAGTTTGGCAAGGGCTCGGTGATGCGGCTTGGCGAAGAAGGCGCGATGCGCGATATTGGGGTGATCTCGACCGGCTCCTTAAATCTTGATATTGCTCTTGGTATTGGTGGGTTACCAAGAGGCAGAGTCGTGGAAATCTACGGTCCAGAGTCATCGGGTAAAACCACCATTGCTCTACAGGTGATCGCGCAGGCGCAGGCCGGTGGTGGTTCCGCCGCGTTTATTGATGCCGAGCACGCCCTTGATCCCGAATACGCCGGTAAGTTGGGCGTTAACCTCGATGAATTGCTGGTCTCACAGCCGGATACCGGTGAGCAGGCACTGGAGATTACCGACATGTTGGTGCGCTCCGCAGCACTTGATCTGGTGGTCATTGACTCAGTGGCCGCGCTGACGCCGCGCGCGGAACTTGAGGGTGACATGGGCGACACCCATGTTGGCCTGCAGGCCCGCCTGATGTCCCAGGCATTGAGAAAGCTCACCGGCAGTATCAGTCGTTCTAATACCATGGTTATTTTTATTAACCAGATTCGCATGAAAATCGGTGTGATGTTTGGTAGCCCTGAAACCACCACTGGCGGCAATGCACTGAAATTCTACTCATCAGTGCGGCTCGATATTCGCCGCATCGGTGCCATCAAGAAGGGTGATGAAATTATCGGCAATGAAACCCGCGTTAAGGTGGTGAAAAACAAGGTGGCGCCGCCGTTTAAAACTGCCGAGTTTGAAATTCTCTATGGCGAGGGTGTTTCTCACGAGGGTGAAATCATTGACCTGGC